>JAJDES010000238.1 GCA_029259675.1 Planctomycetota bacterium | reverse complement strand
CCTCCGGCTCCCTAGCGAGGCTTCGCTAGCGGGAGCAAGCCACCGCCTGGACTCGGCATGAGGCTGCGCCGGTAAGCCGTCTTGCTGCGGATAAGACGGCGCAATTCCTGATTGCCCCCAGTCTCAACGCTCCGCATCGGTTACCGCCCGCCTCCCAACTTCCACATGCAGGCGCCGTTCCTTACTGACAAATTGCATGGTCTGCGCGAGTACGAGCAACTTGAGAAACGTCATTCGGCGTACGCCTTTGCGGGATTCGCAGCAACGGCCCTAGCCAACGCCGTCTACTTGGGCGGCCACACTTTTGGTGACAGTCACAGCGTCAGCCACGACAACTATGTGCTGCGCGCTTCGGCAAGTGTCGCAGCTACGCGCGGATCGATCTTGACCACCCTCACCTATGAGCAAGCGACGCTACCCTGGGACCATCCCGACAGGCTTGACGAAGAGAGTTATGTTCGCCTGGGAGTGTCCCGGGATTTTGATAGTTGCGCCGGGTACTTCGGCCTACTGGTTGGGCGCTCGCTCACACGCGGTCAGCAAGCAATTGATACTTGGCCGAGATTTGCGGTCCGGGGCCACGCCCCCATTGCCCATCAATCGCGGGCGTTTAGCTTGGTTCGCCATGACACACGAAAATTGCCCGGTATCCTGCAGCCATGACTCCCGAAACGACGACGCCGGCTTCCACCATATTCTCACGCAGAGTGCGGCCTGGATTTGAGGCTCGGTATGAAACCTGGCTTGCAAATATTGTGAAGGCAACTTCCGGCTTTGAAGGGAATCAAGGAACCACAATCTTGCGGCCCGGCGAAGGGCGGGATGAGTACATCTCGATTACCCAGTTTGACTCGGAGGAGCACTTAGAGCTTTGGTTGCGGTCGGAGGAGCGCAAAGGCTGGCTTGAGAAGTTACGGGGTATCGGCATCTGCCGCGAGCAGATTATTTCGCTCGGGGGAATGGAGCGTTGGTTCACGTTGCCCGATCAAGGCGCGACTCGCATGCCTCCGCGCTACAAAACTGCGGCACTCATTCTGTTGGGCCTCTATCCGCTCGTGCTGATTTTGAACACGTGCTTGAGTCCGTTACTCGTTGGATTACCGGGACCGTTGCAAGTGCTGCTCTCCCTAATGATTTCCGTGCCGGTTATGGTTTGGATCGTGCTGCCGTACTTGACGCGCTTGTTCTTCGGTTGGCTGCATCCAACACCGAGCGCAGTTGCCTCTGCGCAGGCACGCCAGCTGGAAGATCAATAAAGTCCGGAACGGCACGCGGGCTCGGGCAACCGGAGTATTCACCCGCTTTCATTGACTGGTCGATACTCATTCGGGCGGGGCGGTCAGGTGAAAGTCTGTGCGGCCTAGTGGGCTTGCAAAAACCCACGGAAGCTAGTCAGTTCACAATGCAACCAAAGGGCTGCCTTCGCGTGGCCCTAGTGCTCGGTCGAGCACTTCACCAGCACGACCTGGGGAGATGGTCCGTTTTTGATCCAGTTCACAAGCGGAAGGGACTGGGCCTGTTCCGCTTCTAGCCAACCATCAGAGTCACTTGTGTCAGCTGATGGCAGTTCAATTCGCAACTTTGAATCGGCTGGGTAGGAGAGCAATAGTTTTCCACCCGGGCTGGTGACCCTTTCGGCGCACGGGTAATAATCCCTATCTTCAAAATACACGTTCACTGGAGTACTCGCTGAGATTGGATGACCAGCGGTGCATTCAAGCGTCAGCTCTTGCTCAATTAGTTCGAGGTCCAATCGAACACTGCCTATTCCGCCTGCAGGTACTTGAATTAGATTCTTTGGGTAAAACGCAAAGCGACCATCGGGCGGTGTGATTCGCAGTTCATGCTCACCGCCAGTAGTGACCATGCGCGCAGGTGCCCCGACGACCGTTTGGGCCTGATACCACTTGAGCACGAGAACATAACCTGCTTGTTCTTCTCCGTTAACCCGCAATGCGACATCAACCTTTCCCATGAAATCGTGTCGGAGATCAAGGTCTACGCGACACTCCTCTGCCTTTCCGATTTCAATCTCTTGGTTTCGAAGAATGATGGCATCGCCCCAATCCCGTTGCTTCCCTTGATCCGAATAAAGCAAAGCCAGGCGCGCCTTTCCCGGAGGAAAAGGGCCGACTCGGTAGGATCCATCAAGCTGCACAAAACAGCCCACAGCTTCCATTTCCAGGTCCCAGTCGTCTGGACTGCAATCCGGAGCATGGGCGCGCATACCAATGCAGACTTCAAGTCTGTCATAGCTGGCACCAGGCGGAATTTTCAATTGGCCAACCACAAATGAAAACGGCTCGCAAATAACATCTAGCCATTCAGCATTACCCGGTGCGACCTGAATTTCGCGCACCACTTCAAGACCCGGAGCGGGGAAGACACGGACAATTTTCTTTCCGGCCTCAAGGCCTACAAATTCAAAACGTCCCTCCTCGTTGGTTGTAGTTTGCGCCAACTTCTTGCGATGGGTTCTCGTGTCTTCACTCATTGACACCCACATGCTCTCAAAAGGACTCTTTGGAGAATCGCGTAAAAGGGCCGGCTGATATAGAAGAACCTTTTGGTTCGCAATGGGCGTGCCTTCACTGTCACGCACAACGCCTTCAATTCGGGCAATGCCGGGAACCGTCAATTGCGCAACGACTTCTTGCGTTTGGCCGGATTTCAAGTAGGGGAGAGCGACTTCCTTCGGTTCAAAACCGACGGCATGGATACGCAAGGTGTACCTCCCCGGCACGAAACCCCGAAATAGCCCATCCGCTGGCGGTACGCTGTTCGCTTCAATCAACACCGATGAATTTGGAATATGGTTCACGGAGTGAATCTCGGCCAGCAAGTGATAGCGCGGCACTGGCTTCCCGTTCGGATCCAGAACGGATAAGCGAATGGAACTATTTCCGATCAAAGCGGCGCCGACCGTTGTCCCGACCGGCACTTCTTTTCGAATCCACGGCGTAAGCCTTCGATCTTCGATCCGAATGGTGTACAGCAGTTCAGGATCGAGGTCGTCGAAACTATAGCTATTCGACGAACCAGGGATTTCCTGCGCGATGATTGGCTCCTGCCCTGGAGCTTCGAGCGTGATTGCCTTTGCCGGCACTCCGAACATGAAGTTGTAGTCGATCCAGGGCATCACTGTGATTCGCTTGCTCAAATCGGGCCCGTTGTAGCGAACCTCAACAACTTGGTTTTGACCCGCCACAATTTTGACAACTGGACCTTTGATCCAATTTGCGAGTGAATTGGTGGCCGAAATCTTAGTTGTCCCGGGCGGAACTCGATCGATGCTGAAGGTGCCGGTATGCCGGTCGTATTCGGCATTGCAAAAGCTCGGTCCGCGCCCATCATCAAATGGATCTAGATCTCGCCGCGCCAAAACTTTCCAAGAATCGGGCATCGCAATTCCGTTTGCGTCTACGATTCGACCTGTAATGGTCCCCGTTTCTTCAAGTACAAGATCGCCCATCTTGTGGTGATCACCTGCCTCAAGATCAGGTAACCACCAATCGGCAGCTGCGTACTTGACGGGTTCGATCTCGACGGTAACCGTCATCCAAGACCGAAGTTCAAAATCAAATTCGAACTGTCCGGAGGCACCCGTGACAATTTTCATGTCCTCCCAATCCGGCGATTCGTCATTCGGCGGCCTGTTGGCGGAGGATAGCTCAGAACCCCGTAACTTCACGACAATGCCTGCAGCCGGCACCTTGTTGGGAAGTAGAACGCGGCCCCCAACGATGGTCGCCTCTCTCCCAGACGCATCCTCGTTCTGCGGAATGGGTTGCGATATAGCGAGGGCACTGACAGTGAAGGCAAGGATTGAGGTGAGCATGGGCTGCGGGGGTTCGCACCTGGAAGTGGAGGAAACGGGCTCTTAATTCAACACCAATACCTACCCGGGGTTCCGGGCTCTGCCTCAATTTCCAAGAGCGCAGCTCGCACAAGCCCGGACGACTTATTCGCTTGGGGCTGTCCTTCTTGCTTGGCCATCTTCGCCCTTACGTGCGCCCGCTGTGAATGGCCCGCGATGTGCATTCCAAACCAAGTGCCGAATTCTTTCGAGTCGGAGGTCGCTCGCCACGGCTCGCGAATCGGAGCCTTGAATTCGAGCTGCTTGTCAATCGATCCGTTAGCTGAAGCATGAGACTGACCCCAGTTGCTTCAGCGTGATCCGGATTAGATGGCACCTCATTTGGGCAGCTCTTGAGCTGTCCGTTGGGATTCAGCCAGGCATTGCGCCACCCTCTTCTGGCTGCCTCCTTCAAGGGGCCGGCGAGCGCTGTTCCACCGGCAATGAGCCTCATTCCGCACGATTCTTGCCGATCACGCTTGGCGGGAGACGGAAAGAATTCTGTCTCAGGCCGCGCCCCGCAGGTTGATGGAGCCGGCTGCAATGGGCTCAGGGCGTCTCCCCCTCCTCGCACTTCGAGGGCGAGTGCTTCCTAAAAAGCGAACCTCCACCGAATCGCATCCGGTGGACGCCTCGACGCGAATAGTGATGGGAAGACGACTCCTCCACGCCCCACCCCACCAACATCCGTGAACTCTTTGATTTCCCTAACAATGGTCGCCTTGGCATTTTCAGGTTCCACCGCCATGGATTTGGCAAACAAACGAGAACGAGCCGCTGTCACTCTGCGCTTTGCTCTGGTTGAAGCGCAAAATGCAACGGATCAAGATTCCGGTGTGAGAACTTTGGCTCTGGCCGCACGCGCTGCCAGCGAACAATTGGGTGAATCGGTCTTGGGTGCCCGCCTGGAACGCGATGCACAATCGGCCTTGAATCCCGAAACGGCACAAACTGAATTTGCTGACCAATCATTTCGCGCTGTAATTGAAAGCGCCTTGGCCGACCTCGAGTTCGTTCCCTATCTCGAAGCCGAGCTGCCGGTTGGTTTTCCAGCTCCGACTCCCGTGGGTGAGATTGAGCGCAAGCAATACCCTCGTTATCGCATGGCTCAAGCCCCCATGACCGGTGGCCGCTCGATGGGTGCTTTCTGGCTGTTGTTTCAGCACATTCAAAAGAACGACATCGCCATGACGGCGCCGGTGGAAACAACCTGGTCGGAGGACCCCTCTGACCAACGTGAAATCAGCATGGCGTTTCTTTACGCTTCGACTGATTTGGGGCAACGTGGGGATGAAGGGGAGCTCGAAGTATTGGACATCGAACCCGCCTGGGCAGTGAGCCTTGGATGTCGCGGCTACATGACTGCAGAGGTAGTCGCTGATGCTCGCGCACAGCTTTTGGAATGGATCGAAAGTCACAAGGGTCTCGTCGTATCCGGTGAAATGCGCACCATGGGCTACAACAGTCCCATGATCCCCATGAATCGCCGGTACTTTGAAGTTCAAATTCCGGTCGAGCCCGTATCACAGCCGGCTGAATCCAAACTAGTAATCGACTTCGCCAGCGGAACGGAATTCGAGCGGTGGATGCCTGTCAATGACAGCGTAATGGGAGGCTTGTCTTGGAGCAGCGTGAAAAGGGGGCCTGACGGCAATAGCATTTTCGCCGGTGAAGTTTCGCTAGACAACAACGGCGGCTTCGCATCCGTCCGTTCCAATTTGCGCGATGGCTCGCGCTCCAAACGCGTGGAATCCGATCTAGCCGGCGCGAAAGCACTCGTCCTGCTGGCCCGCGGTGACGGCAACGCGTACAAGTTGCGGTTGCGCAGCAGCGATTCCTTTGAAGGGGTCAGCTACGAAGCGCGCTTTGAAACCAAACGCGGGATCTGGTCTGAACATGTATTCGAGATTGAGGCGTTCAAACCCGTATGGCGCGGCCGGGATGTGCCGAATGCGAACCAATTGAGACCGGAGGATGTGCGCAGTGTCGGGATCATGATCTCCGACAAGCAAGTCGGCGGCTTTTGGCTTGAACTCGCGTCGCTGTCCAAACTTTAGCTGCCAGGGGTGAGGCTTCGCGCTGCGGCACTAGCCATATGGACCTGTCCGCATCATGAGCCGGCTGCCTGTTGTTTTTTCTGCGCGACAAAGGCAGCCGACGCACTGCTTTGATTGGTTGATTGCTTGGAGGTGCACATGGCCACAACGCCGTGACCCCGGCCGGGCAATTGGTTGTCCCACAGGATCGACCCACCCTGGGGATCCAAGCCGAAAACTCTTCCAGCAGTGCCGCAGAGCAGCACGCCGTCCTCAAGGATCATCGTCACCACCTGATAGCCTGTGCGCGGGAGCGAAACTTCCCAGCAGGTCGAGCCATCCTTCTTGTCAATGGCGATGACATGACCGTGTGTGCCGAGAAAAAGTAAATCGTCTTGGGGTACTGCTGAGCTCATGGGATGGGGGTTGTTGGGATTCGCGAATGGGTTATTGAGAGCCTGTCCGGCGAGGGCCAGTGCCATTGTCAGCAGGCGCCTGCGATTGAAGTGCGCGCGTATTCAATCATTCTTGCCCCTATTGCCGGCCGCGCCCGTTGATGGCGCTTATCCATTTAAGATGCAGTTGATGCGTGGCTCCAGCAATGTAAATGAGCATTTTGCTCAATTCGAATTCGGCCAGCATCGCACGCTTGAATGCCTGCGGCCGGGCTAATTTCCGGGCTAGCTATCCTGTCGTTTCTTCGTGGCCGGGGGTGGAGCCAGTGACTCCAAGCGCGCGTAGCAAAGGCTGCGGTAGGTGCGCAGCAAGACCTCAGAATTCGGCTTGGGCATGTCCAATGGGATTCGAATCAGCGGATCATCCTTGGCAAATGGCGGCGCGGGCTTGGTTTCGAAAAGGCTTGGCCACAATCGGATGGGGCAGCTGTAGTAAATTTGATCGGGGGTGCCGAATTCCGCATTCCAATCGAGCAATTTCTCATTGGTTTCGACCAAGAGTCGCTTTGCATTCTGTAGCCGCAGGCGCGAGCCGTAGCGTGACTTGCCCTTGCCCATGAGATGAGTGGGCTGCGCTTTCCCATTTCCTCGCACGACATAGCGCTTGAATGACTTGGTGCTCACAACTTCGCCACCTTCGAAATAGCCGATCGAAGCAGCACCGGCCTGGAGCAAAACCAGTAGGTGCTTGCCGGGTTCGTTCGGCAGGCTCGCAACATATTCGGAGAGGCTGCGGCAGCGACCCGCAATCGGAAAAACGAGCGGCGGCAAGACTCGCAAGAACGGGCTTTCGAAGCTGCGCCCCTGTGCGTCCAGCGGCATGTCGCACTCGGCAGCCAATTTGCCGAGCGCGCCGGCACATTCACTCCAATGCAGCGTTTGGTGTGTGGAGGAAGACTTCATTTGGGATCGAGAATCCGAGCGAGTGTTGATCAAGCTGGATGTTCTCGGCTTTCATTGCCGGCAGCAAATCGCTTGCATGTGGCTCCGCTCGAAACCGTGGGAAGGCGGGCCGCTTTGCAACACATGGCAAGTGGTCGAACGGGGAATGCGAGCGTCCGGCTTAATCTTACCTCTTCGTAACAGGGCCTGGGGAAGTCGGGCCCACGCTTGAGCGCGACCGATCGAAAGGCCGGTGAGGCGGCGCTGTTTGACTTGGCACGCGAATTCACTCAGCGGCCTCTACTCACGCCCCGCTGCGCAGGGTAGCTTTCGCAGGGTGCAAGCACCGAAAGATCGTACGCCCTCCATCGATGCCTTGCGTGGCGTCGCCATGATTCTCATGGCGCTCGATCACGTACGTGATTTCTTTGCACCGACCCCCTTTGATCCGACCGATGTGGAGGTCACCAGTGTGGGGTTCTTTCTAACCCGCTGGATAACCCACTTTTGCGCACCTGTGTTCGTGTTCCTGGCCGGCACCAGCGCCTGGCTCAAGGCTCGCAAGTGCGGCACGCGGGAAGTCTCCGCTTGGCTCGTCAAGCGCGGCATATGGCTGATCCTGCTCGAGGTGCTCGTAAACAACACGCTTTGGATGGTGAGCGCCTGGCAAAACATCGCATTCATTGTTTCGCTGCAGGTGTTGTGGGCGCTCGGCGTTTCCATGATTTGCTTGGGCGCGCTATGCCGACTGCCCATGCACTGGGTCTTGATCGCCTCGCTCGGGATGATCCTCGGACACAACTTGGCTGACGGGCTTCGCGCCACGCCCGGCGTCACCAGCGAACCATCGGAGATTCTTTGGTCCCTGGCCCACCATCCCTCAATGGTGTTCTTCGGGAGCCGCGGCATCTTGATGATCACTTACCCCATCATTCCCTGGATCGGTGTCATGGGAGCCGGATGGTGTTTTGCTAGTTGGTTTATGTCACGGACCAACAGGAGCCGATCTGTCTTCAAGCTCGGGATGTGTTGCATCGCCGGTTTTTTGTTGTTGCGCACACTCGGGATCTACGGGGAACCCGACCCATGGTCGGCATCGGAACGCGGTGCCGGCTTTACCCTGCTCGATTTCCTTGGTTGCACCAAGTATCCACCGTCGCTGTTGTTTCTATTGATGACCCTGGGACCGGCATTGGTCGCTCTTGCTTGCTTTGAAAAATGGCCGGCATCCTGCTTGCGGCCATTGGTTACGTATGGACGTGTGGCTCTGTTTTATTACCTGCTGCACATGCTGCTGATTCAGATCGCGGCCGTGAGCCTAGCTCTGTTGCGGGGCCGCCCCCTGGCCTGGTGGTTCCAAGTGGTCGGAGGAACCGCAGTTGATGGATATGAACCGAATCTGCTTGTGTGCTATTGCGCTTGGATCTTGCTTGTCGGCGTACTTTATTGGCCGTGCAAGAGCTGGATGCGAGTGAAGGCCAGCAAGAAGTACCCTTTAACCGATTGGCTTTAGACTGAGTGAGGTGCGAAGGCTGCCTGGGGTTGAGCCTAAACCGATCCCCTCGCAATAACCTGGGTTGAGTAAATTTCGGCTGTTGCCCGTTCGGGGCGATGCCAGGACAGGGTTAGACTTGCCGCATGACAAGCTTCACGCAGTGAATCCCGCTAAGAGTCATTCAACTTGGAAACCACACAAAGCGGCCTGCGGGTCACCTACTACTACTCGGCCTGTGTCGGCATTGCCTCTCC
>JAJDES010000237.1 GCA_029259675.1 Planctomycetota bacterium | reverse complement strand
ACTATTGGGACTACCCCATGCTCGATTCGAAGAAGATCGAGGCCAGCTGCGTTCAGTGTCACAAGACCTCGATGGAGCTCATTGCGGATGAAGCTCCCACGGTGACCAAGGGCTATCGTGAATTTGAGCGCTACGGTTGCTACGCCTGCCACAAGGTGGAATGGTTCCCGACCAAGCGCCGCCCCGGTCCTTCGCTCAAAAACATTCAAGCCAAGACCAACGCGGAGTTTGTTGACGCGTGGATTGCCAATCCCAAGGCCTTCCGCCCGACAACGTGGATGCCGCAGTTCTTCCACTTGGAGAACTATGCCCCCGAGGCCGAAATTGTCGTCTCGGAGTACGGCGAGGGGCGCTCGATCAAGGGCCAAGAGTGGAACGACACGGCGGTTTCGGCGATCACAGCCTTCCTGATGGATCGCGCTCCCAAGCGCGAACTGCCGAACATTCCCGTCGAGGGTGACGCCGAGCGCGGTCGCGAAGTGATGCGCGTCACGGGCTGCTTGGCGTGCCACAACATGGCCGGCTATCCGGGAACCGAAACGGAAACCGCGGATCTTGCCTTTGAGTTGAACGACTCGAATCAGCACGGTCCCAACCTGCGCGGCGTCGGCAGCAAGGTCGATCAAACTTGGCTCTACTGGTGGATCAAAGATCCGGTTGCCATGTGGTCCGAAACACGCATGCCGAATTTGCGCCTTGAGGATCAGGACGCGGCGGACATTGCCGCTTACATCGTCGAAGACCCCGACGGCGTCTTCACGGAAGTCCCGAGTGGTTGGGAGCCCGGTGCGAGCCCGAGCAACGACGAAGTTTTGCGCGAACAAGCGCGCTGGTACTTCTCGCGCGCATCGCGCGATGAATTGCGCGCTCGCTTTGCCGGAGAGCGCGAAGAATTCCGCTGGGATCGCACGGAGGACCTAAAGGTCGCCGTGGGGGAGAAGCTGGTTACGGCTTCGGGTTGTTACTCCTGCCACGAAATCAACGGTATGGAAGATCTCAAGCCGATCGGTACCGAATTGACTTCCTGGGGATCCAAAACCGTGGACAAGCTTGATTGGGGACTATTGCCCAACATCTTTGCCAAGCAGCACGGTTGGGATGAGGAGTACCCGCCCCAGCATTACCGCGATGAGGTCTACAAGCCCTATCGGGACAATTGGATCGCTCAAAAGCTGAACGCGCCGCGTTCATTCGATCGCGAGAAGATCAAGAGTCCGACCGAGCGCTTGAAGATGCCTTGGTTCAACTTCAGCCAAGATCAGACGGACAACATCGCGACTTTCGTGATCGGCTTGGTCGACGACGAAGTGCAGCAGGCCAAGATGGAGCCCACGGCCGATCAGATGGCTATGGACACCGGATTGCGTGCTATTCGCCAGCAGAATTGCACGGCTTGCCATGTGATCGAACCCAGCCAAGTCACCTTCCTTGACGAAGATGGCGTGCAGCGCACCGTCGAAGCCGAGTTGCTTTCCATGGATGGCTACGCCGACGCCTGGATGCACCCGACACCTCCCATGACTTCAATGGAGGCGTTGAATGAGTACTTGGCCGAGTACGAAGAAGTTCTCGACGAGGAAGTCGATGAAATTGGCTTCCGCCTCCTGGGCAACGACCCCGATGTGGGCGGCTCTGGCGAGAACATCTTTGTGGACCGAGAAAATCTGGTCGCCGTGGCTCCGCCCTGGGGCGGTGACTTCGTGGACTTGATCACGAACTACTACATCTGGGGCATCGAACTCTTAGATCCCGAAGCTCCCGAAGACGAAGCTCTCTATCCCTGGACCGCCGACCCCGATGGGGAAGGGGCTGTTCAGGATGTGGATGGTGAATTCCGCACCTACTTCGAAGAGCAGGTAGACAAGTTGCGCTGGACCTTCGCGCCGCCGGTTCTTTACGACGAGGGCGGTAAGTTGCAGAAGGATTGGTTCTACGCCTTCCTCAAGGATCCGATGCCCCTGCGTCAGCAGATTCGGGTGCGCATGCCCAGCTTCAATTTCCCCGAAGGACACGCGGGCGCCATTGCGGATGCTTTTGCGCTGATGTCCAAGCAATCCTGGCCGACGCGCTTCGCTCGCGACTTCCGACACACTCAAGAGATGAGTTTGGAGGAGATGTCGGATGCCACGGGGCTCAGCGTCAAGGCGATCGAGGGCATTGAATCGGGCAGCAAGCCCGATATCCAAGCCAGCTTCCCCGACCTGATGGTCTACGCCATGGATGCGGACTTCCGCTATCCGGGCGCGGTGGATCCCGATCATGAACGCCTAATTCGCCGCTCCGCCAGCTACTTGGATCAGGTGCACGTCGGCCACCCCGATTATTTGGTCAAGGGGCGTGAATTGGCGGTCGAAGGACCCCAGTGCTTCAGCTGCCACTTTGACGGCGAAATCACCCCCCCTGCTGACCCCCTGGCGTGGGCCCCGGATTTGGGCCTGACCCGGGAAAGGTTGCGTGAGGATTGGGTGGTACGCTGGCTCACCGATCCCAGCAAGATTTACCCCGGCACCTCGATGCCGGCCAACTTCCTCTCCGATCCCCCGCAGTATCAGGAGATCCTGCCGGGCAGTTCCAATCAGGAACAAATCAATGCCATCACCGATTGGCTCTTCAATTACGATCGAGCCGACGTTGCTGAGTGAGAACCCCAACACAAGACATACCGGGCCGTATTTCGGCCTAAAGGGTGCCCGGGAGAGGGGCAGGCCCCTCTCCTTGGATAGTTCCCAAGAACACAACCACCAGACACTATGAAACTTCTAGTCGCACTAGGATTCGGCGCCGCGGCCTTTTTCACCGCGTTGACCGACGGATCTCAGACGGAAACCGGCACCAACGGAACCACCCAAACAGCTCAAAGTGACTGCGCCGTCGGCGGCAGCTGCTGCGCCAACGAAGCTGCAGGCGAGAAGACCCTCGCTTCGGCTATCAAGGTGCCGACCATGCCCGCACTGAGCTACAACCCCGATGAAACCGGCACCATCAAAGGTACGGTCAAGTTCGGTGGCGAGCGCCCCGAGCCCCTGCCGGCCCTGAGTATCGGAGCAGACAAAGCCGAAGGCTGCGTCGCCGACATGAAGGATTTGGACAAGACCGACCGCAAGGTCATGATCGACAAAATGGGCCGAGTGGCCAATGTCGTAGTCATGGTCGAGGTCAAAGGCGCCAAAATGGAGCCCTTGAAAGAGCCGGTTGTTTTGGACCAGAAGGGTTGCCGTTTTGAGCCCCACGTTGTCGTGGTGCCCGTTGGCTCCAAGATCAAGTACGTCAACTCGGACTCGGTGAACCACAACGTTCACACCTACGCGAAGAAGAACCGCACCATGAACAACAATGTTGCTGGTGGTTCTTCAGAAGAGCAGTTGCTCGAAAAGGACGAGGTCATCGAAGTCAAGTGCGACATCCACCCCTGGATGAATGCCTATGTCGTCGTTTCCGAATCCATGCACTATGCCGTCACGGCCCCCGATGGCAGCTACAGCCTGCCCGGCCTGCCCCCCGGTGAGTACAAGGTCGAGTACTGGCATGAGACCCTCGGCAAGGGCAAGACTGACGAAGTCACCATCACCGCCGGTGGAACCGCCGCGATGGACTTCAAAGTCGGTGGCGATGAAGGCAGTTCAAGCGGTGGTCGCGGCAGAGGACGCGGCAAGCGCGGTAAGTAAACAACGGCTTTCCAACCGGCGCAGCCATTCCTGCCCAAACGCTCAGCTAGGGCTGCTAACTATTCAAACGGCCCCCCGTCCGATCGCGGACGGGGGGCCGTTTTTGCTTGTGTGTTGCCGAACGGTTTGCGCCATAGAAGCGCTCGGTGGGCCGGCACAATCCCTAGGCGGCGGGAGGATCGTGGCTCTCGTCCGAATCCGGATCCAACTGATCCACCTCGTAGCCAATGCCCAAGTCGGGCAAGTCCTTGAGATCGCGCAGGTTTTCCAATTGGCCGTCCCACTCCAGCAGCCAGCTGGGCGGCTCCCAGTTGTGAAGAATGCGCGCCACAATCCCCAGGACTTTCAAGTTGACGAGCTCTTCTTTCGACGCGTCGCGGCGCTCGCGGTAATGGGCGATGCGCTCGAGGTTGCCCTCGACCAATTTGAGGATTCGGTCGCGCAGGGGTTGTGGGGCTCCCAGGGCGCGCTCGATCAGCGGCCGGAGATTCTCTCCGTGTTCGATCTTGAGTCCGAAACGGGCGCAGAGGTCCTGAATGAGGGTCGTGGGGTCCATGGGAGGTGTGCCTTGGTTCAACAAAGACTATCCCACAACTCGCAAATGGTCGGCAAAACCCGAGAGTGGCTCTCCTGTGCTTGAGGGACTCCCTTGTGTTCGAAAGTGACCCATGCACTCGCGGTGAACTGACTAACTTGCGTGGTGCTACTCGCGCGTCAAAGGCACGCAACTGCTTCCTTGCAATGAGCTTGCAGATTCGCGCCGGCAAAGCAGGCCCTCCGAATGGACTTCCTGCGCGCAAGCCTCCAATCGTCGCCCCTCTCTGTTGCGCAGGTTGACATTGCGTGCCGATTGCGCCGGAAACTGCAAAGAAAAGCACACGCTACGTAGTCAGTCCTGAATTGCGGCGAAGGCAGAGTGCATCGAGCGGATCGCTTCCCGAATGCAGATCTCGCTCTGTTGCGAGGACGCTACCGGCCGGGCGGAAAGTGCGGCTATCGAGGAGTTCCTAGAATTCCTGCAACCGATCGGGCCCGGGCGAATCTCCATTCCCATGGAAGGACAAGCATGGGTACTCGAGCGGGGCAGCACGTTTGCCGGTCGAATCTATCGCACCGTTTGCGCCGCGTTTCTGGCTCCGTTTCTGATCTCATTGCCGGCCCAAGGCGCGCTGCAGGCCACTCCTATTGCGGCCCAAAGCTCCCAAGGCAACGTGGACTTCATCATGGTCGACTCGGTCGGTGATCAGTTGGCGCGCTTTGCTGATTTCGACGGAGATGGATTCCTATTGGGCCCCGACGATGTGTCCTCGTTGACACCGGCCATGGGACCGAAAACACCCCGCGCAGCGGCGGTTCGATCGGAGGCTGGGGCCGCGGTTGTTTATTGGGTGGATTCATCCAACGATCGCTTTTGGAAAGCTTGCGATGTCAATTGGAACGGACGCTTGGATGAGTTTGAGAGAACCCTGGTGCGCGATTCGGGCACGTTGGACGGGCCTTCGCAACCCAACTCGATCGCGGCGACGGTCGACGGCGATCTGTGGTGGTGTTCGGACCAGGGCCTGCGCGGCTTGTTTGTCTTGCGCGACATGGGGGGCGATGGATCGCTGATGGAGGCGGAGGATTGGG
>JAJDES010000236.1 GCA_029259675.1 Planctomycetota bacterium | reverse complement strand
ACTGCGGGCATTGGTTGGGATCGGAAATGGAGTCCTGCGCTTCGGCCCAGAGCCAACGCGCCTCGGCGCCGGTCGTGCTGCGCTCAGCCAATTCGGACGCGATCGCAAGTCGATTGCGGATGTCGGTTATGGGCGACTCGAGCTTGGGAAATTCAGTCAGGGGCGAGTCGGGTAAGGCTGAGTCGGGCCCGGCCTGCAGCACCTCCTTGTCCGCGCTCGAAAATTCTTCGAGTCCGGCGACCAAGGCGGAGAGGGTTTGGTATTGCCAAGCCGATTCGGTGCTCGCGAATTGAAGTCGTTCCCCTTTGCGCAGGGTTGCCAGGGGGGATTTGGCTTCGCGTTCCAACTGCTTCAGAGTTTGGCGATGCAAATCCAGGCGGCCGCTCAGCACCTCGGCCCTTCGCAACCAATCCTCGTATTGCGGGATGCGCGCGGGATGTGCGGGCCAAAGCTGCTCCGCTTCGCTCTGTAAGGTCTTCAGGCGCACACCATCGGAAAGCCGCAGGACGACGGCGCGCTCGGCTTGGGCTTCATCGCGGGCCTCGGCAATGGTGGAGTTGGCCTGGACCAATTCTTCGTTGCGTACGGCTAACGAGCGTTTGGCCTTGGCTTGAATGGCGGATATCGCCGCCAAGCTGATCACGATCGAAACCAAAGTCAGGCTAATCGTTGCGGCCAAGGCGCGGTTGCGGCGGACCCATTTGCGCAATTCCGCAACCGGACCCGTTTCGTAGGCGGCAACCACGCGTTGCTCGAGGTGGGCGCGTACATCGGCGGCCATTTCAGCGGCACGCGCATAGCGCTCACCCGGTTTGCGGGCCATGGCCTTTTCGCAAATAGCAATCAGTTCCGGAGCCACCTTGTGGGTCCGTTGCTCCAAGGGTGTCGGCGGACCCCCCAGAACGGCATCGATGACCTGCAAGGAATCGCGTTGCAAACCCGGATCGGCATAGGGCGCGTGGCCGGCGAGCAAGGTGTACAACGTCGCACCCAGGGAATAGACGTCGGAACACAGGGTGCATTCGTGCCCGGCCGCCGCTTCGGGCGCCATGTAGTAGGGCGTGCCGATGATCCCGCTGTATTCGGAGCTTTTGGACTCTTCACGCTTGCGCGCTTCGTCGCACGCGAGACCCCAATCCACCACATAGACTTCGCCGTACTCTCCTACCATGACATTGGCCGGCGTGATGTCGCGATGCATGACGCCGCGGTCGTGGGCGTAGGCCATGGTCTCGCAAATGCGCAATAGCACACCCAAAGCTCGGGTTTGGGTCCAGCCGTCCTTCTGCGCGTGGACCAAATCAATCACGGAGCGGAAGTTGTTTCCGCGCACCAGCCGCATGGTGAAGTAGACGACGCCATCTTTGTCGATGCCGAGGTCGTGTACGGGAATGACACCGGGATGATCCAGTTGACCCGTAAGCTGCGCTTCCTCCAGGAAGCCCCGCGCCAATTGATTGCGCGAGCGTTTTTGCTCCAGGGTTGTGCTTTCGCCCTGCGGGTTGGGCCTGGACGGATTGAGCACCTTCATGGCCAGCGGGCGCCGCAACTGCCCGTCCCACACTCGAAAGACCGTGCCCATGGAGCCGCGCCCGACTTCGGCTTCGAGGTGATAACGATTGGCTTCCGCGGGACCGAATTGATCCGCATCGAAGCTCTCGCGCTTTTCCCGACCGGGCGCGGCCAGGGTCACTTCCGGATCAATTTCGGATCCGTAGCTATGCCCCAATTGAGTCGCGAAAGCGCTGTCCACCAACGGGAACTCGCCCTCGGGCCGGGGCCTTGCCTGTGTCGAATCGCCCATGTGGGGAGCATACGCTGAGTTCGCTCACTTGGGCAGCGGGCTATCCAAAGCCCGGCTCGAAGGACCTGTGAGTGGGAGCCGCTTCGATTGCCGCCCGGGAACCATTCCAAAAACGCCTGGGGCGGGGACAGACCCAGGGGCGCTGCGGGGGCTACTGGGGATTGCGGAAGCGCAGCACGTAATTCTCCGTCAGGCCTTCGATCGTTACTTCGGCGTCGAAGACGAATCCAGCCGCCTCGACTTCGGCGCGCGTTTGCGCTTTGCCGCAGCGAACGTGACGCAGGACCCACGCGCGCGAGCTTCCCGGATCGCGCTCAAAGTCAACGATGACCAAACGGCCGCCCGGACGCAGGGCATCGCGCAGGCTACTTAGGACACTGGCCGGGTACTCGAAGTGGTGGTAGGTGTCGCAGACGAAAACGGCGTCGACGGAGTTCGGTTCGAGGTCCACCGATCTTTCGGAAACCAACCGGGGCCGCAGCATGTCGAGCTTGTGCTCGTTGGCGCGCTGTTCCAGGTGCTCGACAAAGGCGGTTGAAATTTCCAGTGCCCAAACCAGACCGGAGGTTCCAACTCGGTCGCAGAGCGGGTCCATGAAAAGTCCCGTACCCGCGCCGAGATCAGCAACGCGCTCCCCGGCTTGAAGTTGGAGACTGTCGGCCAATTCTTCGCGCAAAAGCGCAATCTCCCGTGACTCGGTCTCAAACACTTCGACAAACTCCTGCACATTCAGTGCGGGGTCCAAGAAGCGCTCGTTCACGTCGGGTCGGACGCTGACCTCGAGTTCGCTCGAGCCTTCGACCTGGGCTTGCGCTTGGGCTTGAGCGGCGGGTCTTTCTGCGGGCCTTTCCGTGGGCAATGCCTGAGCGGAGTGGCTTGGATTGCCCGCTCTGCCGCACCCGCCGCTGCAGCCGACTAGGGCTAGCAAGCTGACCAGTCCCCAGCCTGTCCTGCCTCGGTTATGACGTTGCAGGCGCAAGGTCTGCGGCTCAGCCGTGCTCTCGATTCCCCACGTCACCCCAGTCGATTCAATCTCGGCGTTTGAGCTTGTAGCGATAGTGGTGATCCGGCTTTTGAGTGCGCCTTGCATCCTGTTTGGAAATCGTCGTCCGTTTCGAAATTGGATCGAGCGCAGCCTTTCGGATCTCAGCGGATCTCCCGGCCGCGCGCTCCCGACCTAGGGCAGGAACATATTCTTGTTCTTCAACTTGCGCGGGAGGTACTCCTCAATCACAAAGTTGAGTCCCCATTTGGCGAGGGACTGTTGTTCCGCACGAACACCCATCTTGAGCAACTTGTTGAAGGCGTTAACCCAGGGCTTGTGGGCCTTGAAGAAGGGATCGTTTTTGAGGGCGTCCTTGGCGCGCTTGATGTCCACGTCGTGGAGCGGATGGGTGGGGAGGTC
>JAJDES010000235.1 GCA_029259675.1 Planctomycetota bacterium | reverse complement strand
TGCAGGAGATGGCCGAACTCATGGAAAAACGTCGTCACTTGCTCGTGTTCGAGCAGACCCGGCTCACCCGGTTTGGACCCCGGAAAGTTGCAAACCAAGCAAGCTTCCGGCGGGCCGTCCAAACCCGCGCCCAAGTCAAACATGGCCGCATGCTTGTACTTGCCCTCGCGCGGATGCATGTCCAGATAGAAGCGCCCCAGCAGCTCTTCGTCTTCCATCAGCTCATACACCTCGACCGACGGATGCCAAGTTTCCACTTCTTCCACACGCGTGAACTGCACCCCAAAGACTTCAGCGGCCGTCGCCAATACGCCGTCGCGCACATTCTCGTAGGAGAAGTACGCGCGCACATCACGCGAATCAAAATCGGCAGTGCGGCGGCGCAAGCGTTCAACGAGGAAGGAAAACTCGAAGGGATAGATGCAGTGGGCGCCGGGCTCATCGCGGCGTTTTTCGGCCAATAGTTGCGCATGCTCACGCTGCGCCCGGGGCCTGGCCAATTCGACAACGCGATCCAAGAAGCGGCGCACCGAGTCCGCGTCTCGAACCATCTCGACTTCCGTTTCATAGGCCGCCCAACTCGAGTAGCCGAGCAAACCCGCAAGTTCAAAGCGCAACTCGGCCAAGCGATCCAACAACCCCAAGTTGCGGGGCATGCCGCGATTGTTCAGTTCGATGTAGTAATCCCGGCGAAGATCTGAGTCTTCAGCGTAGGCCATGAGCGGCGCGCGCACGTCGGGGTCCATCGAAAGCCACAGGCTGCCGTCTTCCTCTTCCGGATGGGTGCGCAGAAAATCAGCGGGCAGGCCGGCCAAGCGCGCGTGACCGTCCGCGACTCGAACCCCTCGCGAGTCCTCGGCCAAGTTTCGATCAAAGTCCTGGCCGGTGTGTACCAACTCAGCTCGCAAGTTACCCACGCGCGCGCGCAGGGCCTCATCGCGATCCACGCCGGCGCGACGGTAATCGCGCAATGCATGCTTCCAAAGCCGTTCACTTTCGGCATCCATCGAAGCGTCGGGCTTCAATGCCGCCAATTGGGCGTACAGATCGCCATCCAAGGACATGGCGGTGTGATGACCCTGGAGCTTTTGCTCGAGCTCATCCGCCAGTTGCCGCACTTCGCGCTCGGGGTGAACTTGGGACAGCAAACCGACCCATCCGCTGACTCGGTCCAAGGGCGTGGACAATTCCTCAAAGGCGAGCAACCCGTCCCGAAAGCCCGTGTTCTCGGGCAATTCCTTAAACGAGTCCGCCGCCGCGCGGCTCAATTCCAACGCGTGCTCGACTTGCTCGCCCAAATCGAGGGCGTGAGTGCGCCCGCCCGTGCCCATCAGCGCCCCTCGCCGCGACCGAGGAAGCGATTGGCGTACGCCAACAATCGATCTTGCTGGGCGTGAAAATCATGGGTTCCGCCCGCCAAGGGAGATTTGAAGAAAGCTGCGGTGTGCTCCATCACACCGGCTTCGCCGCGTTCCGCTGCAAAGTCAACCAAGCGCGCCAGATCCAAAATCAGCGGTGCGGCCAAGGCGGAATCGCTACCTTGCCATGTGAATTGGAGATTCATGCGGGCGCCGAGAAAACCCTCGAAATGAACGAAGTCCCAGGCTGTCTTCCAATCACCGAGCGATGGCACGTAATCGATACCGACGTGCGTATGCATGCGATCATCATCGAGAATGGAGCGCAGCGCCTCGTCCTTGTTGCGCACCTTCGCTTCACGGCGAATGGGGTCCGCAAGGGCCTGACCATCGCGATTGCCGAGAATGTTGTAGCCCTGCCAACTCAAAACTCGCAGCGCGCGCGATTTGAATAAGGGCGCCAGCACCGTCTTGATCAGAGTCTCGCCGGTTTTGCCATCATTGCCGCAGTGCGGCAGCCCGCGCTTTTGCGCCAATTCCCGCAGTGCCGGCAAGGAAGCGCCGACATTGGGTGTGAAGTTGACCAGTCCGGCGCCGCTTTCGAAGGCTGCGTAGGCATAGAGACAAGAAGGCGGCTGCGGCCGCTCGTCATCCAAAGCTTGCTCAAACGCTTGCAAGCTTTCCCACTCGGGTTGCGGCGAGCGGGCGGCTTCCGTACTGGAGACGTTGACCACGATCACGCGGTCCAACTCGTTGGCCTGCTTGAACTGCTCCAGGTCCGAGCGCAAGGCGGCAATCTGATCGCGCGGGGACAATCCACCGCGGCGAGCTGATTCGGGATTCAAATCACTCAAGCCGACATCGGGCCCGTCGAGGATGCCCGCGCGCAAGCGCGACTCATAGGCCGCCGCCTGGCCGGTGGCGGCCGCCACCAATTCCGGAGAGAGGATGCCGCTGCGCACAAGCTCCGCAGCGGAGCTACCAAAATCTCGGACGCAAACATCGTGACCGCCGAGCACCCATTGACTCCAATTGGCGAGGGGTAGGGAGTCAAAGGGCTCCTGTTCCGTGACGACACCAACGGAACCGTGCAACCCCTGCTGCAATCCCGCCAGGCCGTAAACCACGCAAGTGGAGATGGCCCCGCGAGCGCCGACTAGCCAGAGGCCGACTCGACGCCCTGGGTTTGTCGCGTCCCCATGGTCCTTGGCCGCACGCTCCTTGCGCGCAGTCTCGCCTGTCCGATTTTTTGCCATGGGTGATGTACTTCCGAACTCAATCCGTAGCCAGTGCGCGTCGTCGCGCTTCGATCCATCTCGCGACCAGGCCGGCCCTGTCCTCGGGCCACCAGGTACCGCCGGCGGCGGCGCCTTCCGGTTGCGCCAGCTGGAAGGGCCCAGGTTGCGCCCCGGGAGTTGTGCTGGCTACCGAAGGAGCCGACATTTTGCCGCTCCCCGCGCCGGGCGCCAGCTTCGCGCTGCCGCCCGAGCCAGATTCCGCCGCCGACGAGGGAGTTTGAGGCCGCCTCGCCTCCGTGCCGGATCCATCCTCCAGCGCCCCACCGGACTGGGAACGCGCCGCTTCGACCCAGGCCCGGGCCGTGGCCAAGGAACCGCCCAAAGCGCCACTTGGGTCCAGCTCGCGGCCCATTTGCCGCAATTCGTCTTGAATCTGTCTCAATTCAGCTTCGGCTTCGGCGGCCGAAAGATGGCCGAGATCGCGCTCGAGTTCAGCACTGCGGTCGCGCAGGGAACCGAGTCGGAGGCTCAGGCCGGCCGGATTCACACCGGCCCCAAGTTTCGCCGAGTCCCCGTCAGCATTTTGGCCGTCGAGCAATCCCTGGGCGCGGCCCAACTCCGCCCCGATCGAGCGGGACATGCGTGCAATTTCGGGCGCAGCGTCGGCCGGCGCCATTTCTTCGCGGGCAATGAACAGGACGCCGGCGGCGATCAAGGGCGCCGCAATGGGCAAGTTCATGGCCGGTCTGACGGCCGCCAACGCTCGCCTTGGAGTGACATGCGCCAGAACTCGCCGGCAAAGCAAATGGGCCAAGGCCAATGAACCCTCGGGCGACCGGGATTGCCCGCGCAGTTCCGCCTCATAGGCGGTAACCAATGCGCCGTCGAGATTCAGGTTGACGTCCATTTCGGCCGCGGTTTGGGCCTCACTGATCCCGGCTGCTCGGCACCAACTAAGCCCGGCCATCAAGCCCGCCACCACAGAGGGAATCCAAGCGGCGCGCGTCAGGTCCCCCGCCGACAACACAGCGGCGGCCAAGCAAAGCAGCCCGGCCGCTAGGCCGATCAATACTCCGTGCACGCCATTGACGGCGCGCATACCCGCGTGGCCGCGATGCACAATATCGCGCACGGCACCACTAGAGATTGCGCGCGATGAACTCACCGGCTCTGACCCGAATCGGAACCGCCGTTCGCCTGCGAGCCGTCGCTCTCTTCGCCGCCAGTTTCGTCCGCGGGCGGAGATTGTGCGTCGCCCGCTTCCGATTCACTACCCGAGTCGTAACTTGCCGAGTCAGGCAGAGCTTCAATCCATTTGGGCGGCGCGCAGTCCAAACGTTCGCGCGCAAAAATAAAGCGCACCGATTTGCCGGTTGCCGGCAAGAGCCAGCGGTTGGCAATCCAAATGCTTTGATCGCGACAATCCTCAAGGGCGGCCGTGCACAGGACATTGCCTTCACCGAAAAATGTCACGCAAATCAGGTTCCCCTCTCGATCGGCTTGGAAATACTCTTCGCCGCCGGGACGATCGCTCGCAAAGCGCGAACCCAAGTAAACCCAGCGATGCCGCCGCATGACTCGGTTGCGACGCAAATTGTCGATCAGATCCTCAATCCTGAAGAAGTAGATCTCCTCGCCTTCGCGCCAAAGCGCATAGAGCAAGAAGCCGTCGCCCTCCGGCGCAAGAACGTCCACTGCGCGAGCCCCATTGCGCCGTTCTTCGGGCGTCGGGGCGGGCACCCGCTCGACCCAGCGCGCATTTTTGCCGCGCTCGACTCCCAAACTCAAAAGTGCGGTATTCAGCAGCGAAGGTTGCACCGTCGTAGTAAACAAGCTTTCGTGCGCCGAGCCCTGCGGCGCGACCAGGAGGTATTCGATCAAATCCTCTTTGATCAAAACTTCAGCCGGAATCGATAGCGCTTGGAGCGTCAGGTCGAGTTCTATTCCTGCGCTGCGAAAAACGGCCTCCAACTCCGATCCCGGTTCGGACTGCTCCTCGGCAGCGCCGCCCGCAGTGGATTGGGCAGATTCAGCCGCCGGGCCGGCGGCGGATGCAAGCAGCGGCGCCGCAACAACCGAGGGCGAGTCCGGGCGAAGCTCCGCGTGGAATTCGGGTTCAGTGCCACCATCCGCGGACGCCCCACTCGCGTTGCAAGAGGCCAAACAAGCGCCGAGCAAGAAAGCAGCTGCGTTCCATCTGATTTGTAACCTGAACTTGGAATTTCCCATGGGCAGTATGCTCACAGCCGAACGGCGGCTTGAAAAGAGTCATTGCGCGACGAATCCGCTTGCAGCGCGGGGGCAAATCGCCGCACACCGAAACAGCCGGGGAAAACACCCCGCGAGGAGCCGTATGGCTGGCCCGACGGCCTTGCTGACTCGACAATACTGCTGGCCAAGCTTTGTGGCTTTGGCGCAAATCGCTCCATGGCGGTAGGACTTGGCTCAGCCATCTCGATCGATTCACCCTCAGCCTAGGATCGGTGCCGGCTAGCGTGCAAGCAGCCGCACAGCGAACTGGATTCAAGCACGAACCCAACGCAGAGCCGCGGGTTGGGTTCAGTTGATTTCGATTCCCACGCGCTTCAGCTCGGGCTCGACCAAGCGTTTGAGGCCCTCCGCAAAGCGTCGAATCTCGTATTGAGCGTCGGCCTTGAGCCGTTGATCGAGGAAGTGAATCAAGCCCTGCAAGGAAACCGTCCAGTAGGCCTGGGTGTAAAGGTTTTGGGGCAATGACATGCGAGCGATCTCCTTGGCCACGCCGCGCTCGATGCGCGCTTCATAGGCATGAAAGGAAGCTTCGCATTCGGCCAACATGCTGGCGCGTTCGCCCTCATGATCGAAATCCGGCGGCAGCTCGACGGAAGCTTGCTTATTGCCGTGCGGCGGATTGGCTCGCATCACGCGCGGCACATAAAACTCCGGAGTCCATTTCACGTAGCGACCGGAGACCTCGTTCCAGGAACAACCCTTGTCGGTGTCGAAGAGGATGTCAAAGACCTCCAAACTCACGGTCTCGCCCTCGACCTCGTAGGTGCGCCAACCGCTGCCGACCTGATACTTGAAGGCCTGCCTGAACACGAACAGCGGAGCTTTCCAATGGAAAGTGAAAAACGAATGGCGATAGGGCGATGTGTGACCGTGCTCCCACAGGAACTTGCACAACTTGCCGTCCTTGGCATCGAAGTCCGACTTCTGCTTCTCGTAGGAGATGCGCGCCGTGTTCACGACCTTGAGCGCCGGGTCGGTCTCCATGCGATCTACCAGCGCGATGAATCCGATTCCATCGTCCAGCGTTTCGACGGCATCCTTGGGTATGTTGAGCACGGAGACGGCGGTCATGGGCTTCCTTTAACTGTGGGCGCAGCGCGCGCCCGATGCGCTCGCCTTGCATGCGCCTCGCGGCGGGTTCCCGCGCGGGGGCGCAGGCCCCGAAATCGGTGATTGTCTGATGGATGCGGGCGAGTCCGGCAAGGTCACGCCAGCGACCCTGTGAACTCTGAATTAGGCTTCTATCGTTCCCTTGTCGTTCCCGGCGAAGCGCTGGATAGACTCTAATCTTCCCGGGCGCCTCGGAACAGGCGGGTGCCCGCCCCGCGCTCCGCTTTCGCACACACGACACTTTCCAACCCCTTGTTCAGCGTGACGACCCGAGCCAAGCACAATCCTCCCGGCAGAGGTCGTTCCGTGCCATCGGGGCGACGCTCCCGTACCCGTCAACCGGGGTGCCGCCCCCGATTTGTTCGCCCGGCCGCCCTTTGGAACGGAAAGCTCTTCCTAGCCCTGATCCTTCTCGCACTGCCGATCCTGGGCAGCGGCTGTTCGGAGCCCGATCCCAGTGAGCAAATCCCTCAGCTCCTGCTCAATCGCCTCACCCAGTCGCGCACGGAGTCCACGCGCACCGATGCGACTGCGGAGGTGCTTTTTGACGGCAGTGGGCCGGCCCGGCAGCGCTGGACTGCTTTGCAGAACCTGCAAGCCGCCCCCCCCGTTGCCGGCTCCGACGAAGCGTTGGCCGGGGCCGCGCGCCTGGACGACGGCACGCTCGAACTCGATGGAAACCGCGGAGCTTGGGCGACCTGGATCGAAGTCGATCCGGGTTCCACGATCGTGCTGTCCGCCCATTTGGAATTGCGGGGTTTGCCGCGCGGCAGCACGCGCGGCTCCGCGCGCTTGGGAATCATTGAGTTGGACTCTCTACCCCCGGAACTCAATCGCGACCAATTACTCGAGCGCAGTCTGGCAACGCACTTCGGCCCGTCACACGTCGGGGAGAGTTTGCAAACGCGCACGGAAATGCTGGTGCAACTCTCGGAGCAAACCAAAGCGGTTGCGATTTTGGCTTTTCTGAACATGCAACCGATCGAGCCCAAAGCGAGCGTGCGTTGGAGCCGATTCGAATTGCGCCACGCCGCCCCGGCGGATTGGGTTCATCACGCTGCCGGTGCTGAGCAAGAAAGTGTGAACGGCCTCACCAAAGCGGGGTTCACTATCGGCCTGACGCGCCGCGAAGCCCTGGTGCTGCTGCCCGGTGAAGAATGGATCTTGCCCCTGGACCTTCCGCACGTCCCCACCGAACTCGAGGCGTGGTTGGCACTCGCTCCCTTGGATTCCACGGCCGAGGGTCACGCTCGAATCACCGCGCGCCTGCGGGACGACGACGATGAATGGCTGCTGTTTGATCGAAAGGTCGAATGCACCGCGCTTGCCGCCTCTCGCTGGCAACAGGCCTCTGCGCCGATTCCGGATGAGTGCTTGGGCCGTGCGGTCGAGTTGGTCTGCTCCGTTACCAGCGACAGCCAAGAGATCCTCATTCCCCTCATCGCCACGCCGAAACTGCGCCCACTAAGTCCCAAGCGCATAGGCCCCAACGTGCTTCTTGTCTCGTTCGACACACTGCGCGCCGATCGCACCGGTTGCTATGGAGCCGAGCGCGACACAACGCCCAATCTGGATCGCTTGGCCGAACGCTCGCTGCTCTTTGAAACCGTTTGGGCCGCCTCGCCCTACACACTGCCCTCGCACGTGTCCATGTTCAGCGGACAACTGCCCAGTGTGCACGGCGTCCAATCCCCCGGCTTCGCCATCAACCCCGAGCGCACCTCCTTGCTCGCAGAGTTGTTGCGCCAACGCGGATGGAGCACCGGAGCTTTCACCGCCGGTGGATTCCTAGATCCCAGCTTCGGCTTCGCCAGCGGGTTCGAAAGTTACTCGGTGCTCGACCCCGTGCTTTGGCTCGATTCGCCCCATGTGCAAGGCGCCCTAGCGCGCTTTCCCGATCGCGATCTCCAATTGGCGGCCGAGCAGCAACCCAACATCGAAGCTTGGCTCGAGGACCACGCCCAAGAGTCGTTCTTTCTGTTTCTGCACACCTACGCAGCGCATCAGTTCGATCCTCCGCCGCAGAGCCTGGCCCGAATTCAAGCCGAGCCGGTCGACAGGGAGGGAACCGATGCCAAGGTCTTCGCTCACTTGTTCGACCACTCGCAGCCGGATGCCAGTGAGGCCGAGCGACTGCTCGAAATTTATGATGCGACCGTGCATCAAGCGGACACTGCACTGGGCAGTTGGCTCGAAACCCTCGAACGACTGGGCCTTGCGGACGACACAATCATCGTCGTCACTTCCGATCACGGCAAAGAGTTCGGCGAACACGGCGCCACCAATCACGGGCACTCCCTGCACGAGGAACTCATTCGCGTTCCGTTGATTTTGCATCTCCCCGGGCAACCCGCGCGGCGCATTGAGGAGGCGGCCATGCACGCCGATCTCTTGCCCACCTTGCTCGACGCCCTCGATCTTCCACCGCCCAAGGGCATGCAAGGGCGCAGCTTGCTGCAACCGGGTCAGCCGCGTTCCCTATTCGCAGAAGTGGATGCCGCGCGCGAGATTGCCGCCATGCAAACCGGCGCCTTCAAAACGATCCTGTACTACGAAGACGGTCAGGTCTGGCGCGAGCAGAGCTACAACATTGCGGAGGACCCGCGCGAGAAACACCCGCTCGACATCGAAGTTGTGCGCGCATTGGAAGTGGAGGCCTTTCGCAGCGCCCTGCGCCAATTGCGCCAAAGCTTAGGCGGAAGCGAAGGCTCCTCCGAACTGGACGAAGGCACGCGCGCACAACTGGAAGCGTTGGGTTACGCGGATCAACTGGCCGTTGATTAGCGCTCGATTGCGCCACTCCCCAAACCGCTGAAAGCAGGATCTCAGGGCTGCGCGATCTCAGTCAGCCAAGTGCGAACGGCAGCTTCCGAATCAAAGTTCGGGAAAGCTCGACTCCACGCACCGTCCGGGATCATGCCAATCCTGCGCTGGGCGAGAATGTGCTTTGCGAGGGCCGCTGCGTGCAACTTGCGCTCGCCCTCCAGGGCCAACATCAACTCGCGACAGAGGGCCAAGGAACTCAAGTACGGATCGGGTTTGAGTTCCCCGGCCAAGCCGATGCGCGCGCTGTGCTCAAGTTCGGCAGCCAAGTGATAGAGCTCCCGGCGCAAATCGCGGCCTTTGCCCGAATCGACCGATAAGCCCCGTTCCCGCACTTTGTCGG
The DNA here is from genome assembly GCA_029259675.1 of Planctomycetota bacterium. Classification (GTDB taxonomy): domain Bacteria; phylum Planctomycetota; class UBA1135; order UBA1135; genus JAJDES01. The sequence continues at coordinate 10,933 of JAJDES010000235.1, read as the reverse complement.
AGCTCGCGGCCTGCGTCACAACCCTGGCCAAGGCCATCAAAAAGCGTGCATCCCACTCCCACCAATTGCCCGACGCTGCAAGGACCCGACCCAGTCGGCCCTTTACGGCAAGGCTGCCGGCGCGCTCAAGCTCATCACTGAAAGTAAAAGTCACCTTGGCCGGAATCTCTCCGTCAAAACGAGCTTCAAGCCAGGAATCCTGTTCCAGCCCCGCTCGCTGCAGCACGAAACTTTCCAATTGTTCGCCCATGGCTCCGCTATGAACCAACGCGTTAAAAGCGTGCTGTGCCAAAGCTTCGCGCGTTTCGGACGCAAAATCTGCGAACTCAGGCGCAACCTCGGGTTGACCCGGATCGCCCCCCGCCATGCGCCAAAGCATTTCAAGCTTCGAGGCCATCTCCGCGCCGCCGATGCGCCCCATGGCGCGCAGCGCCAAGTCGCGCACGTCGTAGTCATCCGCTCTGCGCGCCAATTCAAAGTACACCGCCCCCGTTGCCTTTGCATCGACGTGCTCCAATGCCGCAGTCGCCGCCTGCCGCAAGTGCACGCTCGCGGAGCGGTCGAGCGCGAAGTCGCGCAAGCGCATCCAGTCTCCTCCGCGCCCCAAAGCCGCCAACATGCGCGCGACCAAATCGGGCGCCGCCTCCTTCGCAAGCTGCGCCAAAACCTCCAAAGCCTGCGCGTGGCCTTCGGCGCCCAAAACTATCGCGACTTCAATCCGCGTGCGCTGTTCGACTTCAGGCCCCAAGAAGGCACCCAGCCGGTCTCTGCCAAGCGCGCTCTTGCCCAGCAATTTCGCGGGCACCTTGCCGAAGCTCGATCCCTTTTCGACCGAAGCGCGCAAGCCGCGCAATAAGTCGGCCTGGGCCCCATCTCCGAGCACTCTCTCCTGGGCCTGCAAAATTCCCGCAACACGCAAGTCTGCAGCCTTTCGCTCCCCAGCCTCCGCCCTTGGAAAGCGCTCCAATTCGCGCTCCAAGAGCGAACGCAGCAGATTTCCCACTTCCACATCCCCGCGAAACCCCTGCAACAAATCCAAGGCCTGAACGCGGCCCTCCAACGCCGCTTCCCCCGGCTCCGCCGCCATGCGCATCAGGTCGGCGCGAAAAGCGGTGGGTGCTTGCGTTCGTGGCAGGGCCTGCAACAACTCGACTTGCCATGCCGGATCGAGCTGACTCCAATCGCGATGGAGTTCATCCCACCAAAGCTGCGGCTTGGCGCGAGCAAGCGCTCGAAAGGCTGCGCCGAACAATTTTACCGCCGCCGCATCCTCCTCCGGGCTGCCCGCGATTCCGTCGGCGAAGTCGCGACTCCGCAGCAATTCCGCGGATTGAATTTGCGCCAACATCGAACCCGCGCTCCGACGAATATCCGCCTTTCCATGCAGAAGGTCCGCTTCCAAAATCTGCACTGCAGCCAAGCGCACGATCAGGGGCCGCTTGCGCGTGAACCAGTCGGGACCCAAGCCGCTTCCCGTTCCGCCCGCCATTCTCCAGGCCTTCAATTGAAAGCCCAACTCCTCCATCAAGATGCGTTGGGTACCGGGGCGCAACGGGCTGTTCTCGCACAGTCGGGCCGCGCGATCCGCTCCCAAGAGTCGCACCAAGCAATGCAATAGAGTGCGGCGCACTCGTTCGGCGGTGGGCGGAGATTCCCGCAACGCGGCCACATGCGGCAACAATGCAGGATGACTTTTGGCCAGGGGTCCACGACCCGCAGCATCGATAAACTCGAGCAGCACCAACAATTCTTGCCCGAACTCCGCAGGCGCGAGCAACATGCGCCCCGCTAAGAAATCCTGTGCGCGAGCCTCAACCAAGCTGGGCTCGATCAAGCCCGTCGCTACGCATTCCAGTACGTCCTGGGAAGGATCGCAGGCAATTTGCAGCGCGGCAATCAAACTAGCCACCGCCACTTCCCTGCGCCCCAGGGCCCGCCTGCGCCAAATTTCGAGCACTTCACAATCCGGCAAGTCGAGCGCCAAGCGATCAAAAAAGGCGATGCGCGTGGCCCCATCGCTGCCGCTCTCCAAATGCTCTAAGACCCTGACTTTGGCCATGGCGTTATCCACTTGCCAATTCAACAGGCCTTGCCTCGCGGCGTCGCGCAAGTTTGAATCCGATGTGTTTGCAAGCGCTTTTAGCTTGCGATTCAACGGCGAGCGCGGATCCAAGGCCCCAATCGCTGCGCTTTGCAACCACGGCAAAGGCGACTCCAAAGCGCGCTCTAGGACGGAATCGGCAAGTGGCACGAAGCGAGCCGCGGCGCACAGGAATGCGGCGGCTTGAACATTGGGATGGGGATCCGTTGCGGCCTCGGCAACCAGTTCATGGACCGAAAATTCTCCACCAATGGGGACCGGTGCACCGCGAGTGAGCGCATCGAGCGCCGCTTCCCGCTCAGTCCAATCGTCGCTTTGCAAAGCCGTACGCAAAGTAGCCGCATGGCGCAACGGATCCTTGGCCCAAAGTCGAATGCGCCGCTCACGTAAGATGGCGCGACTCGGCTTTGCAGCCGCGCTTTCGAGTCCCACCAAATCTGCGTTCGCGGAGTCAGAGCCCGCGGGATCCGGACGATCCTGCGCAGCCGCGAAAAGGCACGGTTGCGCGCCTAAAAGGAGCAGGACGAGGCCGAAGTAGCGCAGAGGAGCCCCGTCTTCGTTCAAGCCTCTGAAGCCTCGAAGCGCCGATGGGCGCGGGGCATGAAGTCCACCAAGTCGGATGCGATCACGGAGCGCCGCCCCAATTCCTCGCTGGCCAAGTCGCCCGCCAAGCCGTGCACATAAACTGCAGCTCGCACCGCTTCGAAGGGCCCGAAGTCCGGATTGTGTTCGACATTACTGGATGCCAAATAGGCGCCCAACATGCCCGTCAACACATCGCCGGACCCTGCGGTGGCCATGCCCGAATTTCCGCTCTCGTTGATGGCCACTCGCTCGCCGTCGGTGATAACGGTGCGATAGCCCTTGAGCACGCAAATGCTGCCGGTCGTTTCAGCCAACTCGCGCGCTAACTCAATGCGGCCCTCATCATCGGACGGCACACAGCGCTTGGCCAGCGATGCAGCTTCGCCCGCATGGGGTGTAATCACGAGCGGACCGCGGTGGCGCTTCATAAGTGAAGGCTCGGGCACCAAAACGTTCAACGCATCCGCATCGAGCACCTGCGGCCCGCTGTACTCATCGAGCAGCAAGCGTTGCACCACTCCGAAGGTGCGCAAACTATTGCCAAGTCCCGGTCCCGCAACGCGCGCATGAATGTAGCCCTGGCCGGGCAAGCCCGGATTTTCGTCGCCGCTGATTTCTTCGACGGATCCAACGCAGTCGGACAAATCGAGCAAAACCGTTTCGGGAGAGGCGATCGGAATCGAAGGCAGCATGCTGCAATCGAGACAAGCCAGGGTCACCCTTCCCGCGCCGGCGCGATAGGCCGCGCGCGTCACCAGCACCGCGGCTCCGGGCATTTCTCGACTGCCGCAAATCGCAAGCAAGCGCCCCGCGCGCCCTTTGTGAGCGTCCCTCGCCAATGACGGCGCCGGTCTAGGTTGATCAGAATTCATAGCAAGACCTCCACGTGGCCCACATCCAATCCCGCTCGATTGTGAATCAGGGGATCATTCCATTTGGAAAGTTGACTGAGTTCTTCGGGAGTGACGAATTCAAAGCGCTCCAGGAGTGCCAAAACCACTCGATGCATTCCGCGCAGCGAACCATCGTCGATTTTCACTCCCAAAGCGCGTCCGCCGCCGACTTCACCGATGAGGTAAACGGCTTCGGCGCCGAGTTTGGGAAAAAGGCGCCCCTTTGTGACACGCGAGATATCCGTGCAAAGACGTCGAAAATTGCCCGCGATCATTTCGGGATGAGCCCCCGCGGCGCTTGTCATGCGCTGACAGTGGGCCGCGCGCTGGTTGGAAAGCCCGGACGGATTGGCCACGCGCGCAAAACTCGTGGCCAATTCACGCAAGGGCAAGATGAAACTCGGTGCGCTGCAGCCGTCGATGCTGACGCCCACATCTTCGACCTTCAAACCGGCCATATCCGCTAGCGCGCGGTGGGCCAGCATTTGTCCCTCGCTACGCGCATCCAGGTAGCCGGCTACCGGCACGTTCAAGTGCTGAGCCAGGGCTAAAAAGCCGGCGTGCTTGCCCGAGCAGTTGTTGTACAAAGCCGTCGCAGGCAAGCCCTTGCGCTGCAACTCCGTGCGCACGCCGGGATCGCCGGGCCGCTGGGGTCCGCACTGCAAGTGTTCGATCCCCAAGCCCAAGCGCGCGAGCAAACCCAGCACCGTATCCGTGTGGCAAGCCTCCGCATTGTGCGAGGAAAGCGCCACGGCCAACTCGCGATCGCTCAGCTCGCAACGCTCGGCCGCACCGCTCTCAAGCAGCGGCAGAGCCTGAATGCACTTGACCGTGCTGCGCGCGAAAATCGGATGCTCGAGATCGCCGTTGCCGTCGATCACTTCGCCGGCATCGTCCACGACGGTCCAAGCTCCGCGATGCTGAGACTCCACCTTCTCCCCGCGCCAAAGTCGCACGAGTACGGGGTTGTCGGGAAAGTCCGCTTGGTTCTGGTTCACTCGAATCAATCTGCTTCTGGGGCCTCGGATCGGCCCCACAGTCTAATGCCTCGGACCCCGCGCCGGGACAGCTCCTATGGGCCCCAGCCCGGGACATGGGCCCCAATCGAGTCCGGCCCAGTCTGATCTCGGGCACAAAAGGACTGTGCTCGCCGCTTCCACCCGGGGCATCCCAGCGTCCGCCGACGTACACTTGGCACGTGAATCAAGACAGCCAAACCAGGGCAGCGAGCGCCGGCAAACAGCCCGGCTGGCTGGGCTTCATCCTGCCGCCCATCCTGCTCGGCTCGGTCGTGCTAACCGCCTCCTTCCTCCTAGCCAGCCCGCCATTGATGTTCGGCGCCCTGACCGGAGCGATTTTGTTGGGCGGCTTGCTTTGGATCCTGGCTTCGAGCCTGTGGGCTTCCAAAGCCGACCGGGACTGCCCCGAGTGCGGCCGGCAGAAATTGGTGCGGCTCGATCCCGCCACAACCATGGGCCTTTCCTGCTCGGCCTGCGGTTGGAAAGACGAAAGCGCCAGCTCCTGGTACTTGGCGGAAGAAGAGGGTCCGCTCGAGCAGACGGTGATGAAAAGCCGCGGCCGCGGCCCCTTGGTGATCCGCCCCTGGGCCGGCGACGACCGGTCCCAGCGCCCAAAGATCAAGCCGAAGCTTTAGTCCGAGATCCCGATGGTTTATTAGGAGTTGCAGCAATTTCGAGCCGGCGCGCCACAGCTCACAGCCGACAGCCCAGCGGACCCAATCCAACCCTAGCCCCAACCCATGACTTCAGATTCCGCAATGATTGAGATGGTTTTGGGCCGCGTCGTGTTTCAAGACGGATCCAGCCACCAGTACATTTACTTGAGCGAGAGTCAGGGCAAGCGCGGCTTTCCGATTGTCATCGGCAGCAATGAGGCCGGCGAAATCCTGCGCGTCGTGCGCGGCGAAGAACCCGTTCGTCCGCTGACCCACCAACTTTGCTACTCCGCGATTGAAGCCTTGGGCGCCAACGTCGAACGCGTGGACATCGTCGATTTGCGCGAAAACACATTCTTCGCCCAAGTTGTTCTGCGCGGAGCCGGCGGAGACTGCACCGCCGTGGACGCCCGCCCCAGCGACGCCATCGCCCTAGCCCTGCGCGCCCGCTGCCCCCTGCGCGTCGCCACCACCGTCCTCGACCAAGCCGGCACCGAAGAAGACGGCAAACCCGGCTTCCCGGGCCAAGCGAGTTAGGCCCGCGAGGGTTCAACACTCGAGAGTCACACCACCCACCAACCCGCGCGAATTCGGCGAGGCGAAGGAAGCTTCGCTCAACAGCAAATCCAACTTCGCTCGCGTGCGTGCAACGTGTGCTTCCGCTTTAGTTTTGCTTGGCCCGCAGGGTCAGCTTGCGTTCGTCGCCTGAATCGAGATTAACCGTCTTCTTGGCACTCGCGCCGCTGCGCGTTGTGGCACTTACCGTGTAGGCGCCCGGGGGCAGGGGGCCGATGCGCAGGCGACCGGTCATGGATTGTTTGGTGTATTCCTGGGCGCTGAGCGGATCGTCGAAGGTGGAGAGGACGTCGTGGCCTCGCTCGTTTAGGGCCGCGAATACAGAGGGGACCACATCGCCGTCCTCGCGCGCGATGGCGATCAAGTAACCACCTTGCGCGAGCATCGCCCTGGCCTCGCTTCGCTCGCCGCTTTGCACCTGTGCATTAACTTCCAAGGGGCTGACCAAATCCCCATGGCGCGCGAAAAATTGATAGCTGCCCGGCGCCAACCCGCCGTATAGCGCGATCCCTTCTTCGTTGCTGCGCGCCATGCAAATCGGGTGAACAAAACTGCCGTTCGCTCCGCGCGCAAAGACCGCAGCACCCCGCAGGGGCCTACCCGCCGCATCTGAAACGCGCACAGCAACTTCGCCCGATTGGGGCAGCCGCATTTCCAAGCCGCGCACCCACTGATCCTTTTCGAGTTCGACTCCCTCGAGGACAGTCGTCGCGTACTTCAAACCCAGATTGGCCGCGATTCGATAGCTGCCTTCATCCAAGTTGGTGATCTCGAAACGGCCGTCGCTCGCGCTGACCGATTGTATGTAGCGAAAATCAAAGAGCTGCGCCGCGGGCGAATAGGGACCCGGCGTCACGATTATCGACGCACCGGCCAAAGCATCTCCATTCGCATCGACAACCCGACCGGCAATCCCCCCGCCCGGAATCTCCAAATCAATTCGAACGTCACCTTCACTGGGAATTTCGCGCAGGAAAGTAAAGACACTGAGTTCACCCGCGATGTGACCCATGCGATTGACCGAAAGCTGATACGTGCCGCCGCCGTCGAGCGTGATGGCGTATTCGCCGCTCGCATCAATACCGATCGCATTGGTTCCGGTTGTGGCGGAGCTCGCCGTGTTGACGGCGAAGAACATGGCATCGCCGAAGGGCTCCCCGCCTTCGGTAATTCGACCGCGCAGCAATACGGGACTCTTGGGTGCTTCCCCAAGAACAATGTGTTCGCGGGTTCCGTCCTCAACGCGCACCTGCGCCGTCTTCATGGATGACATGCGCTGAGCCATGGAATTCCCATCCTGCCCCGCGCCCCAATCGGAATTGAGGTCCATCGCCACGACGGTCCAATTGCCGGGCTCAACATTCCCGAACTCAAAATAGCCTTGGTTGTCGGTCTTGGTCATCGAGTTGTCAAAATCGTCGACTTCCCACTTCACCAGACTCACCACACGCCCCGCGGCGAGCTCACCTTCGTCGTAAACTTCGCCGCTGATGCGACCGCCCTGCGTCAGCATCAAGGTCGCGCCACCCAGCACTTGATTGGCAATCAAATTCACCAGCAGAGTTGAGCTCTTGGCAAAGCCCTCAGCGCTCGCGCGCAGCTGCACCGAACCCGGCCTTAACCCGTCCAAGACGAAACGGCCGAGTTCATTGGTATAGGCAACACGCACGTCGTCCGCGCCGGCCAACATGGCTTGCAAATCCGATTGCCCCAGATCCACACGGACGGAAGCTCCCGCAATCGGTTCCCCGGCCGGCCCCAACACGACGCCTTCGACCGTGGCGGGAGGCTCCACGATGAAGATTGCCTTTTGCTTCGTGGGCACACCGATTAATTGGGTTTCCGAAGCAGCAAAGCCCTCGCCGCGAACTTCCAAGCGCCAATTGCCAGGGATCAAAGGCTCAAGGTTGAAGCCGCCGTCTTCGGACGTGAATGCTTGAACTCGAGTCTCGGTGGCGGACAACCCCACGGAGCCCTCCGCCAAACGCACGGCGTGAACGGAGAACTCCGTGACCGCCTCTTCGTCGGGAGTCATCACGTAGCCCTCGATGCTCAGCGGCGGATAGAGCACGAGTTCGACATCGTCGCTGTCGGGCCCCACCGCTTCGACTAAACCTTTGAATAGCTGCTCCCCCACCCGCGCCTCGGCGCGAACCACAAAAGGCCCCATCCCCAACCCGGAGATGTGAAAGTTTCCGTCGGCATCGGAACGGCCGCCACCCGACGCTCCGCGCAGGGCGTTGAAGGCCGTCATCCCCAAACGAAAGCTTGAGTCGAACACGACCTCAATCTCGGTGTTCGGAAGCGGACTTCCATCTATCAATTGAACCCTACCCGCAACAAAGCGTCCGGTCGGCAATTCGATTTGCAAGCCGTCCACCGTTTCGCGGTCCACAACGGCCACGGCCACCTTCTCACTATCCAAGTAGCCATTGCGCGTTGCCTGGACAAAGACCTCCCCCGGCTGCAGTCCCGACATCTCATATTCGCCCGCTGCATCGCTTTTCGTTTCGGCGATCGAGTAGTCGTCAAAACCCAAGTACTGCCCGCGCAAGACGGCGCGCAGCCTCGCGTCCGCGATCGGATTCCCTTCACCATCGACGACGGTGCCGCGCACAGCTCCGCCCCCGGCCAACTCAATTTCTAAGTATTGGTCCGCCCCGACCTGCAGCGCTTCGAGGTGAACGAGTTGAGCCGCGAAGGGGTCGGGCAGGACGAAGACCGTAGCGGTTGTGGCCCAATTGGGCCGAACGGCGCGAAATTGAAAGCGTCCTTCCGCATCGCTGATGCTGGAGTAGGTTTCCCGAATCGACTCCGCTTGGCCGAGGATGGCGTCTTGATCCGCAATAGCCTCTTGGCCGTGAATCGCATCTTGGCCGAAGATCGCGTCCTGTCCGAAAATCGCATCGCCGAGCAAGCGCAAGCGCACACCGCTCACACCTTGTTCCGCATCGGTCTTGCCGTCATCCAAGCTTGTCCCCGCCGGCAACAACACGCGACCGTGCACCCAGGTTCCGCACACCGGCTTCAATTCAACTTGCACGCCATCTTCAACAGTGACAGGGACGCTTTGCTCGAGGTAAAGCTCTTTCCCGCGCAGCATCAGATGCACTTCATCGGGTGGCGAGTCCAACTCGAGCGCAAAGCTGCCATCGTTCGCGACCAAGTGCGAAGCCAAGATCACTCCGTCTTGTGGGGCATCATCCAGCGGCACGAAGCTCGAATAAATCGTGCGCTGCGGCAGCGCATAGACCGTCAAACCGGGATCACTCCGCATGTGGCCCTCGGGCCAAAGCACGCGACCCTCAATCAGCGCCCCGCCGGTAGCGAGCGCGCCCGGCGCGACAGCCTCGCGAATTTCTGTCGGCCCATACCCGAGCTGAACCCAATCACCGCCGGGCTCACGCTCTTCGCCTTTAACCGCCGGCGCCAGGGACGCATCGGCCAAAACTTCGCCGGGGGTGGAAACCGGTTCCAACGTGTCCCGATCCCAATGCAACGCGGCGCCTCCGAGCAGACCGAGGGCACAAACAGCAATCACAAGCTTCTTCACTAGCAGCACTCCGCCCAGCGCAGTCGATGCACTGGTTCCCAAGGGACCGGACAGCGCCGGCCCGAACTTCCCGCTGCCCGCAAGGGGCAGCAAGGCGGAGAGCCATGCCTCGCGAGCGCCACCAAAGCGCCGGTCGAGATCCTCGCGCAGGCTCTCGAGCCCACGCTTCAAGCGTTGCCGAATGGTGCCCGGACTTTCGCCCAAGCGCTCGGCAATTTGAGCGGCATTCAAACCCTCGTAGTAACGCAGGATCAAGGGCGTGCGCAGCGGTTCTCGCAGGGCCGCCAGGGCCTCCGCCAAAATTTGCTGCTGCTCAATGCGCTCCAGCAATGCGTCGCTGGACGGATTGGGCTCCGCTGGAAGCCGGCTGCGCTCGCGCACCGCGCGCGCTCCATCGCTGCGGACACGTTGCCGCAAGCGATTGCGCAACACGCTGGCCAGCCAACCGCGCGGCGACTCGTTGGTCGCTCGCTTGGCCGTCATCGCCGCCACCCAAGTTTCCTGCGCCAGGTCATCCGCCGTCGAGGCGTCCCCCACCAAACTCCGCGCCAGGGCCGAAACCCAACCCACATGGGCCAGGAGATCGTCAGCGGAAGGAGATTGGGGCAGGGGTTCCATGGCTCTGGAAACGGAATGCAGTCGATCTCCGAAGTGTTACACGCTTGCGGACTTTTTGCCGCGAAGTCCCACTCAGCGCCCATTTGCCCCCCCCCCCTGCGGGCCGGGACCGCTTCCAATAAAGCCGATTTGTCGTGTTGCGGCCAACGCGACCCGGCGCGGACAGCCGGCATCGCGGGTGCCACTAGTTCCCCGCCCAAAGAGCGCTAGCATCCCCCCATGGGATCCACTCGATTCAGATTGCAAAGCAAACGCTCATTCCTCCCGGCCCTGACCATTGCGGGCGCAAGCCTGACGCTCTCCTCGCTCGCGCTTTGGAGTGAATCGATTGCGGCCGCAGCTTTCGGCAACGAAATGCAGCTTGAGGCAGCGCAAGCTGTTCGCGCTGAACCGAACTCGCAGGAGCACACTCGCTTCCACACGAATCGCAAGAGTCGGATCGACCTTCCGCTGCCGGAAGAAAAAGACGCCTTCACCTTTGCCGTCTTCGGCGATCGAACCGGCGGACCGCCCGAGGGTGTCCGCATCCTTGAAGCGGCGGTGGGCGAAGTGAATCTGTTCGAACCCGACCTGGTGATGACCGTCGGTGACTTGATTCAGGGTTACAGCGAAAACGCTCCTTGGCTGAAGCAAGCGGCCGAGTACCGCGGAATCATGGATGAGCTTCTGTGCCCATGGTTTCCGGTTGCGGGCAACCACGACGTTTATTGGCGCGGTCAGAACAGACCGGAAGGTGAACACGACGCCAACTACGAGGAACATTTCGGGCCGCTGTGGTACGCCTTCCGTCATAAGAGCGCTTGGTTCGTTGTGCTCTATTCAGATGAGGGCAACCCCGAAAGCGGTGAGAAAACCTTCAACGACCCAGAAGCTCAGCGCATGAGCGCGGAACAATTCGCCTGGCTCGACGGAACGCTCAAGCGAGCTGCCGA
>JAJDES010000234.1 GCA_029259675.1 Planctomycetota bacterium | reverse complement strand
CGGCGAAAGTCAGGCAATTCGCCTCGTCGAAACTCAGGTCGCCCTCGCCCAACCAGCGCAACTGCCCCTGGCCGGCATCAACCGGATAATCGGGGTTGTGAACACGCATGCGGATCTGCATGCGATCCACGCCGCCCTCCGGCAAGAGCAACATGGGACTCACCAACCATGGGTCATCGCCATTCACTCGCCAATGGAACGCGTCGCCGTCAATGGGCTCGAGCTGATCATTGGTGCGCCACAATTCGCGCTGCGCTTGTTCCCCGAAGTCCCAATCGGATTGGCTGCTCGCATCCACGAGTTCAAAGCGGCGGCGCAGCTCAAGCGTTTGCCGTATGCGTTTGCCCTGCCCCGGCCAGCGCCTTTCCAATTGCTCATGCAACTGAGCGCGGGAGGGATCCAAGGCGCGTTCGTCGAATAGGCTCGGCACTTCGCCTTCAATCGCGTAGCTGTGAACTCCGTCCGCACTCGTAAGATGTCCGTCCACACGCTGCAAGGCAGATCCGCTTAGCGGGCAACGCAAACGCGACAGGTTCAACCCGTGTTCGGAAGCGCGTTCGCGCCGCACCACTCCCACCGGTTCAGCCATAGGCCCCATCAGCGCGCGCAGGATCTCTTCATCGCTGCGCTTGGGAGCGCATTCGAGTCCTTTCAGCTTGCGGTGCAAGATGACGGCTCCCAAACCGCCTTCGCCGCTTCCTTCGAAGTCCGTGGCCTTGCGTATCCACGCCTCGGCTTCCCCTCGCTCAACCGGCTCAGCGGGAGCTTCACCCACGAACTCCGCGGCCAGCTCAATTCCGTCCCCGAAGAGCAACTCGAAATCGCCGGGGTGAAACAGGTTGCGTTCGGCGTGGGGCAAATCCACTCGCTCGCGCAGGTGCTCCGCGTGAATACCGGGATCGCTTTCGACTTCTTCGCTGGTGACAAGAACCGCGCAACGCGCAACGCGCTCCAACTCGAGCAAACTTTCCACCGGCCATTCAACGTGCTCGATCACTTCGCTGCACAGCACGAAGTCGAAGGCGCCGTCAGCGAAAGGCAATCGCATCGAATCAAAGGCGACAGCGGGCACTTCGAACAAATCCCAGGCTCGCAGCCCGGCTTCGGGCGATAGGTCGCCGCTGGTCGCATCTGCGCCGAAGAGATCGCGCACCAGGCGGCAAAGCGTTCCTTCCGCGCCACCCACATCCAGCAGGCTGTCGAAACGCAGGCGGTTCAGTACGCGCAAGATCCGATACGTGCGCGCCATGCGCGGCAAGTGATTCGGCTCGGTCCACGGATTCCCAAGTCCGTAAATCGGTTGGTGGGCACAATAGACCCCATCGTCGCTCGTTCGCCGGTAGCGCTCCTGAAGCCAAGCGCGCGTCATACGGGTATACTGCCCCACGCCTCCATTGTAGCCCTCAAAGGTCCGGATGTTGGAGCGGAGTCTTGAGTATCAAGCACGAACTTTGCTGATGAGGGCTGCGATTTAGCGTGATGATCCAATGGGCGACAAAAGCGAGCCATCAGGTTGGAAGGGGTTGCAGCTTGCGCTAGTTTTTTTGCTTGCGGCTGCGACTTGGCCGCTCGCCCTGGGAGCCAAGCGGGCCGTTTATCCCGAGCCGCCTAGCCCCGCTCGACTTGAGGCATGGGATCGGGATATACGCAGCCAGGCAGTTCAGCGCCTCGGCAAACGTAGTCCCGGCATCCTCGATTCGCATCCGGACCCCGAATTGGGACGCACTCTCAAAGCGGCGATGAGTCGCCGCGAGTGGGCTGGATCTGTCTTGGATTCGAATTCCTACGGCCTGCGAGAGCTGCGATACGAGCTCCCCAAGCCCCAAGACAAGTTTCGAGTTGTGTTGCTCGGCGATGACTTAGTTTTCGGCAGACGCCGAGAGGACCGCCCGGCCGATCACTTGGCGCGCTTGCTGCGCAACCACTGTCCCACTGAGCGGGATCAGATTGAAGTATTGAGCTTTGGAATACCCTCATGGAACCTGCGCTCCCAGAAAGTCTGGGTGTTGCGCCAATTGGCTTTGTTGCAGCCCGACTTGGTTTTGCACTTGTTGCGCCCGCAAGCAATTGGCGATACGCCGGGCGTAAGCGGAGACGGCGAGGAAGCAGACTTCACGCCACAGTTTCGGCCGCGGGCGCAGGGACTGCTGCTGCAGACTCCGACGTTTGCCGGCGAAGAGGTCGGGAGCCTTCTGACAGCAAATCTCGATTGGACGAGCCGCGAGCGCTACAAAAGAGCAGCAAGCGACTTGAAAGAGCTCTCTGCGGCTTTGCAGCAGAATGGTTGCCCCTATCTGCTAGTTACCTTTTGGAATGGACGTCAGAAACTCGTTCCCGAAGTGCTCACATCCGAGCTCAAACGACACCAATGGGTACAACTAAGTGATGCAACCTTGCAAGGCGAAGACTTCTGGTTGACGCCTGCGCAGCTCCACACAAGCAACGCTGGTGGCAAGCGCTTGGCAGAATTGCTCTTTGGTTGGGTGGAAACCCGCGAACTCTTAAGCAGTCCCCTGCTCGAAAGGCCGCAAGCGCGACGTATGGCCCTTGCTGAAGAGCAACTGGCGAACGAATTTACCGAGCTTGGCCCGCTCAAACTTGAAGCAGGCATCCGCTTCGGGGCATCTCCGGCCCGCTTGAAGCAGGTTCACGGGGGCATCAGTACAAGTGGGTGCGTCTCACCCTTTGCCGCAGGATTGCTACAGCACGACTCGCCCACGAGCTTGCTTCTGCGCGGCCAGCGCATCGAGAGGGGTGCATTCGATGAGGGCGCCGAACTTAGCATTTGGCTGGAAGGCGAACGCATTGGAGCCATTCTCTTGAGCGGTCCCAAGCGATTCAGCTTGGAAATTCCCTTACCCAAAGCACTGAGGAACTCCCGGCCCGTCGGATTCCAATTGCGCGCGTCGGACTACGTCTATACAGGTGAGAGGTTGCAGTACTGCACTGCGCTTGTGCTGGAAGAGCTGACTTTGCAATGAAAAGCAAATCGCGCAACGCATTGGGGCGCATTCTGGCCTGCCTACTCGGCACTCACACAGCCATGGCATTGTGTTGGCTTGCAAGTCCTGTGAAATCGCGATTTTCGCCACCCGAACGAAGCAATGCTCGGTGGGAAGTTGAGCGCGAAAAGGCCATCCGCGAGGTGATGAGTTCCACCGATCGCATTTGGGATACCCATTCCGACTCGCAAGTGGGGCGCGTGGGTAAAGCGAATTTGGTCGCCGTTGCCTGCGGCAAGCAGGTTGAGTTGAACTCCTTGGGGCTTCGAGAGAGAGAATTCAAATTGCCCAAGCCCCCAGGGAGCGTGAGAGTGGCCATGCTCGGCGACTCATTCACCTTCGGTCAAGGAGTCGACCAGACTGAACGCATGGGATCCGTTCTAGAGCGCGAGCTAATCGCTCGAACGCAATCATTCGAACGCAATATTGAGTGTTTACACCTTGGCGTTTCCAGCTGGAACATTCACAGCGAAGCTGCCTATCTGCGCAGGCAACTTCACATTCTTCAACCGGACTTGGTCGTTCATCAAGTCTTCATGAATGATCTGGAAGATTCGTTTGGAGTCCGGGGGTTTGCAACTCAAGCCAAATTCGCAACAGCCGCGCGCCAACGCGCCGATTCGCTTTACCGAATCACCCAAAAATTGGGCGGACAAACGCACGACAATCTGATCCCATACGCACTGGATTGGGAAAGCAAGCGACGTTATTCGGCCTGTGCCGACGAACTTGCCGATTTGGCTGATAGTGTCGAAAGCAGCGGCGCTCGTTACCTGTGTTTGGTTATTTGGCCAACAGGATCGTCCGCGGCCAGAAAGCACTTAACCCACTTGCTTCGCCCAGACCAAGTCACTTACGTAAGCAACAAAATTCAAAAATCTTCGCAGTACTGGGTTTCGCGTTCTGACCAGCATTGGAATGCAGCGGCTCACAAGAGGGTCGCCACAATGCTTTACGGCATGATTCGTAAAAGAGCCCTTCTGCCGATGCTTGAGCTGAGCACATGGTCTGAGGCCGACGCTGAACTTCAAGAGATCGCCGAAACCGGCCTTGCTCAGGCCGACTTGCAAAAGTCTCCGTCAAGCAACTCGATTGGGGGAAATTCGATTCGATCCCACATCGAATTCCCCCTGCTTGAATTGGAAGATTGCAAGCATTTGGTTGCCGGCATGGATAGCAGCGGACGCTTTGGACGCTACGCCTCCTTGCTGCTCGCTCGTCGAGACGCAACTGCATTGACGATTGAAGGCGAGCACTTAGGGCGCGATGATCTTGGTCCGGGGAACACCCTGATTTTTGCCGACGAATTCGAACTTGGATCCATCCCCTTGCGAGGCCATGGCAACTGGACTCTTCACTCGAACATTCCGAACGCACTCCTCGAACGCGACCATTTGAATATCCGCTTCCAGTCGGACAATTTCGTCTATGACTTGCCAGACCTTCGCAGGCTCACTTCCCAGCGCATTACACAAGTAAGCTTGGAATGACTTGGCAAAGACGTTACTCGTCGTCGCGATGGACGGTGTCCGGAGTGAAGGCGGGCAAACAGATGGCCACATACTCCGCTCCACCGGCGTCCGGAGTGCTGTAGCGAATCCATTCGCCCGGGCTTGTGATCACAGCCTGCCCTGCCGGCACAACCATCTTGCCGCCCTCGAATTCGATGTGCAGCGCGCCTGCCAAGACAAGGGTCATTTCCTCGAATTCGGGCTTTTGACCCGGCTCAACCCAACCCTCCGGTGAGCGCATGCGGGCGACACTCGCGTGTTTCGAGCCCGTGTTTACGCAACCGATGTACTCCTCAATCAGTTTCGGCTTGGTGCCGGCGGCGGCGATAACGGTCGGCTCTTGAATCAATCGGGGCATGCTTCCTCTTTGTACTTGGCTGCTAATTCCGAAGGGACTGCTAATTCCAACGCTCAAAGCGGGAGCATAACAAAATGCGCGAACTCAATTGACGAGCTCGCGCATTCTCACCATCCATGATCCCCATTGCGCCGACCGGGCCCATCTCCCTCGCAGCGCAATGGAGTTCTCTCTATCTCATTCGTAGTAGCTGCCAAAGTTGCAAATAATGCTCTTGGCGTCTTTTGCGCGCAGAGACTCCGCCCGTTGAATGGGGTCATGCTGATTGAATCCCCACCAAGTTTGCCAATCGGCCGCAGCTGGGGCTCCGCTACTTCCGGAGTGTGCAACCTGCGCTGTCGAAGCCGACGCCAACTCGCTCACAAGCAAATTCAATGGGGCAAACGCCCGTTGTTTGGGGGAATTCGACACCAACGGGCCTGGAACTAAGGCAAGCGGGCCGGGACCGTGCATTCCATCCAAAGGCGGAGGCAAAAGCCCTTTCATCATTAGGGAAGCGGGCAATTCGGGACGCATGGGTTCCTGCAGCACTAGGGCTGTGCCCGCAACCGCGCCGACTTCCCAACCGCTTCGTTGCAGCGGCTTGCACGCGGATATTCCAAGGGCAAGAAGCAGGGCGCCCAGTACAGACGAATGGAATGCGGCATGGAATCGAAAGCTGAACCTTTCGGCCCCAACGCGCAGCAACTTCGATCCGCGCTTGATCCATCCACTTTGTCCTTGGCAATAGCAAAATTCACACATGGCACTTCTCCACAATTCTGTTGGTAGCGGTCGACCGGCGACTTTTGAATCTCGCCGAACTCACGCCACCTAAGGCAAAGCCCGTGCCAAACCTGGAGCGACCCGCAAAGTCCGCTGGGACGGCATGCGCGGGGGGGGCCTGTGCGCCAGGGAAAACTGACGTCCGGCAAAGGAAACACAAG
This sequence comes from Planctomycetota bacterium, assembly GCA_029259675.1. GTDB lineage: Bacteria > Planctomycetota > UBA1135 > UBA1135 > JAJDES01. The sequence continues at coordinate 18,569 of JAJDES010000234.1, read as the reverse complement.
CGGTGCAGGCCGATCGGATGGGTCCCCGGAGCTCAAATCGCGAACTTTGGTGAAAGCGACCCACCTCGGGCCCCCAATGGCCTTGTGGCCGGCTATCGGATACACAGGGCGTCATGGAATTCGATCCCAATGCTGCAGCCGCACATGACAGCGGGCTCTTCGGCCTCAACTGCACGCCCGAGGAAGCGGGTGTGCACGTGATCCCCGTGCCCTTCGAGGCCACCACGTCCTATCGGCGGGGAACAGCGAGCGCGCCGGCGGCCATCCTTCCCGCCAGCCATCAGGTGGAGCTGTACGACACAGAGTTCGGAAATCCCTACGAAGCGGGAATTTGCCTCTTGCCCGTAGATCAAAAACTGAGCACTTGGAATGCGGAAGCTTGCTATCGAGCCGAAGCGATTCTCGCTCGGCACGGAAGCGCGAGGGACGCTGAGTCAGACAAGAATCTAGCTAGGGTCAACGAACTTGGACACGAGTTGAATCAGCACGTTTACCAAGCCACGCGCGACGTACTGGATCGTGGCGCCCTACCCATCATCTTGGGCGGCGACCACTCGGTTCCATTTGGATCGATCCAAGCCTGCGCCGAACGTGTTCCCGCCCTCGGACTGTTGCACTTTGATGCGCACGCCGACATGCGCAAGGCCTACTGCGGCTTCACTTGGTCCCACGCTTCGATTCTCTACAACGTTTTGGATCAAATTGACGGCGTTTCGCGCATCGCTCAAGTCGGCATACGCGATTTGTGCGAAGAGGAACACAACCTGATTCGAACTTCCGAAGAACGCGTACACACCTTGTTCGATTCCGAATGGGCCGCAATGCGCCGCAACGGGGCCGAACTCTCTTCTCTCATTCGCGAAAACCTGGCGACCTTACCCGAACACGTTTACGTCACTTTTGACATCGACGGACTCGATCCAACGCTTTGCCCGAATACCGGGACACCCGTCCCCGGTGGCTTGAGTTGGCACGATGCGATGCTTTGGCTAAGCGAGTTGTCCAGGTCGGGAAAGCGCGTCGTGGGCATGGACCTTGTCGAAGTGGCGCCCAAGCAAGGCTCCGCAGCCGGCTTCACAGCCGGCGAAGCGGATGGCTGGGACGCCATCGTCGCCGCCCGGCTGCTCTACCGAATGATCGGTTGCGCCCTCGCCACTCGCTGACGCGAATTGCCGCACTAAACCAAGCGAGCGATGTAGTACGCGTAGGCTCCGACCAGGATCAAGCCCTTGAAGCGCGTGAGCTTGCCCAAGCGAAGAAACGGCAAGCTAACGGCGGCCAGGCTGAAGCCCAAAACCCATAGGAAGTCCGCGGGCACAGCATTGGCAAAGGCGTCCGCCAAGTCTGAATTTTCGTCGCTTGGAACCAAGGGGTGAATCAGCCCGATGATTCCCAAGACGGCCAATACGTTGAAGACGTTGCTGCCCACGACATTGCCGATGCTGATGTCGCTCTCGCCCTTGAACGCACCGCCCAAACCGGCCGCGAATTCGGGCAGTGACGTTCCGACCGCCACAATCGTGAGTCCGACGACGCGCTCACTCATGCCCAGCCGCAACGAGCCCGCGACTGCGCCTTGAATGGATGCTTCCGCACCGAGCAAGATGACCACAAAGCCAAGCAGGGTGAGGAGCCATGGGTGGCGGATCGATTTCTGTCCAAATTCCTCTTGTGACTCAACGCCCATTCCCGTGCTTCGTCCCGTCAACCAAACGTGAACGGTGTAGGCAGCGAATGAGGCCAGAAGCACGCCGGCTTCCGTGCGCGTGATCTGATGGTCTGCACTCACGCCCCAGAGCAAAGCTAGGGAACCGAAAAACCAAAACAGGTCGCGAAAGTTCAAGGCCTTTTGCAAGACGCTGGGCAAGACCAAGCCCGAGCAGCCCAAGACCAGTCCGATGTTGGCCATATTGCTGCCCAACACGTTGCCCAGGGAAATGGAAGTTCGACCCGCCAGGGCAGCGTTGGCCGACACCACCACTTCGGGCGCTGATGTGCCCCAAGCAACAACGGTAAGTCCGATGGCCAGGGTGCTAACCCCGACGCGCCTGGCGATGAAGGAGCTGCCGTCGACCAACCAGTTGGCGCCCATGGCCAGCATGAAGAAGCCGAGTGCCAAACAGGCTCCGATTCCGGTCCAAGTGGACAGGACTGTATTCATCAACTCATCCATGGAACTGGGCGGCATCCTAGCTCCATTCCCTCCGCTGCCTACGCCAAGCTCGATATCGAGCTAGGTTCGTTGCTTTGGGCGCCCGATTGCGACGACTGGCCAGCGCAGCCGCAGGCCCCTCTCCAAGCCCGATACCCGGCACAAGCCTGCCGCCCCTCTGCGTGGGACCCGGCGGCCTCCACGAACGGGGCGCGGGACCCAGCGGGGCCAGAGCCCCGGCCCCTTGCTAGAATCGAGGCATGCTCAGTCCATCGGAATGCCCGTTAATCGGGATCAACGGCCTCCTCGATCCCGGCGAAACGCCGCGCTTGAATTTGCCCCTGCGATACGCCGAGGCGATTCAAGCCGCCGGCGGAATCCCCGTCGCTTTGCCGCCCTGCGGCGGGCCATCCGACATCGAGAGGGTGCTGGATCGACTCGACGGACTCCTGCTCTCGGGTGGCGACGATTTCGACACGGCGAGCTTGGGCTTGGGACCCACCCATCCGGAGGCCGTTCTGACCCCCGCCTCCAAGCAGGATTTTGACTTTGCCCTGGCCGAATCCCTGGCCGGGCGCGATTTGCCGGTGCTGGGGATTTGCTATGGGCTGCAGCTGCTCAATTTGGCCGCCGGCGGCGATTTGCATCAACATTTGCCCCAGGATCGGCCCGAATGCGGCGAACACCGGGGAAACGTGCGCCACGCCGTGCAGCTGGAACCCGAGACGAAACTTGCCCGGATTCTCGGGGTAAGGGAGCTGGATGTCATTTCACGTCACCATCAAGCGCTCAGCAAAGCGGGGCGCAACTGGAACGTCGCCGCTCGAGATTCGGAAGGCCTGATTGAGGCTGTCGAGCGCGCGGACCACCCCTTCACCATCGGCGTGCAATGGCACCCCGAGCTCTCCTCACCCGGGCACCCCGACGACAAGCTTTTCCGCGGTTTGGTCGCCGCCGCAAGTCTCTTTGCGGCTCGGCGCGACACGCCGCAAAAGCGGGCCCAAGGCGCTCTTGAACCGGCGCGAATCGAGCGCGAACTCAAAGCTCAGCGATCATGAAGAAAATCAGCGGAACCAATAGCGATGGGCGCATTCCCGGCAACATCGCGCTCGGCATGCAGCGTCGCGAAAAGGTGCGCCTGGGTTTGATGGGCGTGGCTCTGATCTTAATTGTGATCGCCTTTTTCGCGGCCCGCATCCAAGAAAGCAATCACAGGGAAAACGAGTTCGCTTCGGTTCCCAAGACCCAAGAGTTCACCAGCGATCGCGTGGCGCGACCCGAAATCGATGTGGCCGCCCTGGAAAGTCTCGTTGCCGATGAGCGCGAACAGGATCGTGTACTGCTCGAACGTCCTGCGCTTGATGCCCTCTTGCCAATTGCCAAGAACCTTTTGCCCGCGCACTTTGAAGCGATGGGTGCGCGCGAACTGAAGGGCGAATTGACAGCTGAGATCCTCAATGATCCCAGCCTTGTACGCGGGCAGGCCTTCACGGCGCGCGGCTGGGTGGACACCCTGCGCAAGCGCAATCCAGGTGTCGGCAAGCCCAAGGAATACCACGGTCGCATTTTGCTTGAAGACGAAAGCGCGGTGTATTTCGTGGCCGCCGACTTGGGCGAAAGCAAATTGACCGAAGGAAGCTTTGTCCGCTTCGACGGAATCTTCCTCAAAGCCTTCGCCGACGAATCCCAAGAGATCGCCGGAGAATGGATTCCGGGGCCGCTCCTGGTCGGGCCCAAAATGCTGCACTCTTGGAGCGATCTGGGCCAGGTCGCAAGCCTGCCCGAAGGCAGTCTGTCTCAGGTGGTTGACGATGACCTGGAGACCGGGATCCACGGCATTCCGTTTGAAGAGAAATGGCTGATGTTGGCCCATGCGCGCGATTTGGAGTCAGAGAACGTCGATTGGGATGCGGCGCCCGTGCTCGATACGGAAACGGTCAATGCCATCATGCGCGATGGCCCTGCCTACCGCGGTAAGCCGTTTCGCCTGGAAACCAGCGTGATTATGGACTCTCGCGTAATCGCAGCACCGGAGAACCCGGCGCGGCTGGAACAGATCACCGACGCTTGGATCAGCAATTGGACCTGGACCGGCAAAGCCACCTTTATTCGCGTCTTCTTCCCCGGCGGGAGGCCCGAGTTCAAAGGCGCTGACAAAGCGACCCGCCGCACGGGTGACAAGGTCTCCGGCCGAGGCTTCTTCCTCAAGAATTTTGCCTATGAACCTGCACAGGGCGGGATGTCCACTGCACCGGTGTTCATTTTCACCCAAATGGACAAGTTCATTGCGCCCGACAGCCGCAAAACCGTTTCAAGCTTCTTGAAGCTCGTCGTCGGCCTAGTGGTCTTCCTGGTCGGCTTTCTTGTGATCGTGACCATTCGCGACAAGCGCAAGTCGCGCAACTTTGAACGTCGCCTTATCGAGCGCCGACAAAAGCAACGCTCTCGCGCTCAACCGAGTTCCTAGGCCAAGCATGCAAGTCCAGCGCGTAAACACCGCGCGCCCCTACGATGTTCACATCGGAGTCGGCGCATTGGATAGCGTTGCGGACTTTCTTGATTCCTTCGCGAGCGCAGCGCTCATCGCCGACGAGCGCGTGTTCGAATTGCACGGCAGTAGACTGGGAGCCCTCCAAGAACTCCCTCGCGTGCTACTGACCGGCGGGGAGGACTGCAAGCGCTTCACGGTGCTCGAAGACCTCCTGAATCAACTGGTCGGCATCGGACTGGAGCGCGGCTCCGCTTTGGTCCTGCTCGGCGGCGGCACGATCACCGATGTCGGAGGCTTGGCTGCCGCCTTGTTTCAACGCGGCATTCCCTACCTGTCCTGCCCGACCACACTGCTGGCCCAGGTCGATGCTTCGGTCGGCGGCAAAACCGCCGTCAACCTACGCGAAGGTAAGAATTTGGCCGGCTGCTTCCATCAACCGGCGGGGGTTTGGATCGACCCCGAGTTGCTGGCGACACTTTCCGAAGAGGAGTACCAATCCGGTCTCGGCGAGGTGCTCAAGTCGGCTCTGATCGCCGGGGAGTCCGCCTTTGCCAAGTTGGAGCTCAAAGCCGCCGATTTGACCCTCAGGCACACCAAAGTCGTCGAGAGCGCCATCTCGGATTCGGTCAGAATCAAGGCGGACATCGTCGCCCGGGATGAGCTCGAGCGGGGCTCGCGAGCCGTGCTCAATTTGGGGCACACCTTTGCCCATGCTGTCGAGCAGGTCGCCGGCTTTGGCCGCATTCCGCACGGAATAGCTGTGGCTGCGGGACTGGGCTCGGCACTGGAGTTCAGCCGCCGCCAAGGGGTGCTGAGGTCAGCCGGGCTCCAAGCTCGCACCGCGGCCCTGAGCGAAAGCCTTGGGCTCCCCACGGGGCTCGCTGAACTGCGCGAACGCTACTCGCAATGCTTGCCTGCCGAGCAGCTGATCCAAGCGATGGCTCGCGACAAGAAAAGCCGCTCGGGCAGACCCGAATTCGTTTTGGTGCGGGACTTGGGAGAGATTCTCCCCGCCCAAACCATCCGGGACGATGAAGCGCACGTTTTGCTCGAATTGCTGGGCTCCTGAAGAAGCGCAAACGCAACTCGTAGGTGGGCCCGCCCAGCCCAGGGGGTCGGCTCGGGTGCTCGCCCCCCGGGCCCAGCTCGAATCGCGGGGATCCAAGCACCGGTCATGGACGCGAAGTGCCCTGATTTGCAACTCCAGGAACGGGCAGCCGGTTGCCTCCGGGCCCCAACAAAGGCCGCCTGTTTCTGCAACTCAGTCAACGCGTCGACAGGAAGCGGGCGATATGTTTCAATCGCCAAGTTTTTGGACGCATCCCCAGGTGCGAGTTGGAGAGTTTCGAGTCGAAAAAGCTTCCGAAGGGCCCCATCCGAGGGCGTTCCGGGCGCTTCTGTCGGCCCGGCTCCGATCGCAGTACGCCGTGCCCCGCGCAAGATTAGGTAGCAAACTAGAATGCCCCGTCGCGACGATATCGAGTCCATTTTGATCATTGGCAGCGGCCCGATTGTGATCGGCCAAGCCTGCGAATTCGACTATTCAGGCACCCAAGCCTGCAAGGCACTGCGCGAAGAGGGTTATCGCGTCATCCTGGTCAATTCGAATCCCGCCACGATCATGACCGACCCCGAGGTCGCCGATGCGACCTACATCGAACCGGTAACGGTCGAAGCCATCGAGAAGATCATCGCGCGCGAGCGGCCCGACGCGCTGCTTCCAACGATGGGCGGGCAAACGGGGCTGAACACCGCCCTTGCACTTTACGATTCAGGCATTCTGGATCGTTACAACGTAGAGACCATCGGCGCCGTGCCCGAAGTCATCCGCAAGGCGGAGGACCGCGACCTCTTCCGCACGGCGATGATGAATATCGGGATCGCCTCGCCCCGCTCGGGCATCGCCCACTCGCTCGAAGACGCCCAACGCTGCTTGGCTGATCTCGGACTGCCCTGCGTCATTCGCCCGGCTTTCACCCTGGGTGGAACCGGTGGCGGCATTGCCTACAACGTCGAGGAATTCGACGAGATCGCCAAGCGCGGGCTGCAACTCTCCATGAACTCGGAGATCCTGATCGACGAATATCTCGGCGGCTGGAAAGAGTTCGAAATGGAGGTGATGCGCGACTCGGCCGACAACACCGTCATCATCTGCGCGATCGAAAACCTCGATCCCATGGGCGTCCACACCGGTGATTCGATCACGGTTGCGCCGGCCCAAACCTTGACCGACCGCGAGTACCAGATGTTGCGCAACGCTTCGCTGGCAATCATGCGCGAAATCGGCGTTGAGTGCGGTGGATCCAACGTGCAGTTCGCAATCAACCCCAAGAATGGGGACATGGTTGTGATTGAGATGAACCCGCGCGTGTCGCGCTCATCTGCGCTGGCTTCCAAAGCCACCGGTTTCCCGATCGCCAAATTCGCAGCCAAACTGGCGGTTGGATACACGCTCGATGAGATCCAGAACGACATCACAAAGGCCACGCCGGCCTGCTTCGAACCGACAATTGACTACTGCGTAGTCAAGATCCCTCGCTTCACCTTCGAGAAATTCCGCGGCACCGACAACACGCTCACGACGCAGATGAAAAGCGTCGGCGAAGTGATGGCCATCGGTCGCACCTTCAAGGAGTCCCTGCAAAAGGCACTGCGCGGACTCGAGACAGGTCTAATCGGCATTAGCGAAAACTCGCGCGACGGCCTCGCTCCGGTTGAGCACGACAACGAAGCCATCAGCCGCGCCCTGCGAACCGCCACGGATAAGCGTTTCATGGCCGTACCTGCCGCTTATCGCGCGGGCTGGAGCACTGAGGAGATCCACGAGGCAACTTTGATGGATCCCTGGTTCCTGGAGAACATTCGCGAGTTGGTGGAGTTTGAGAGCGAGTTGAGCGGAGCCATTCTGGACCCGGCGCTCTTGCGCAAAGCTAAGGAGTTCGGCTTCACTGATTTGCAGATCGCCAGGGCAGTCGGAGCAACTCCCGAAGCGATTTGTGCAATGCGGCAGGAGTTCGGCCTGAAGCCGACGTACAAGTTGGTTGATACCTGTGCGGCGGAGTTTGCGGCCGAAACCCCCTACTACTACTCGACCTGGGAAGAGGAAGATGAGGCGCGCCCCTTTAAGAAGGAGCGCATCATGATCCTCGGCGGCGGCCCCAACCGAATCGGGCAGGGAATCGAGTTCGATTACTGCTGTTGTCACGCGGCCTTTGCCGCCAATGAGATCGGCTATGAGTCGGTCATGGTCAACTCGAACCCCGAAACGGTGTCCACCGACTTTGACACTTCGGACGCATTGTTCTTCGAGCCGCTCACCCACGAGGATGTGATGAACATCGTGGACAGCGTCAAGCCGAAGGGCATCATCGTGCAATTCGGCGGCCAGACTCCGCTCAACCTGGCTTCCGGACTTGAGAAGGCCGGCGCACCCTTGATTGGCACATCAGTCGAATCCATCGATCGCGCCGAGGATCGCAAACAGTTTTCGGCCTTCCTAGACGGATTGGGACTACGCCAGCCGGAAAACGGCATCGCCGACAACGCTGGCCAGGCCTTTGAGATCGCCCGCTCCATCGGCTATCCCGTTCTTGTTCGCCCGAGTTATGTGCTCGGCGGGCGCGCAATGGAGATCGTCTACGACGACGAAACACTCGATCGCTACATGCACGAGGCCGTGCAAGCCTCACCGGACAAACCGATCCTCGTGGACCGTTTCCTTGAGGACGCCATCGAGGTCGATGTGGACGCCATTTGTGACGGCACAACGGTCGTTGTTGCCGGAGTCATGGAACACATCGAGGAAGCCGGCATTCACTCCGGTGATTCAGCCTGCGTACTGCCGCCCCATACGCTTGGCTCGGTAACCATCGATGAAATCAAACGTGCCGCTACCGCCATCGCTAAGGAACTGAAGGTGATCGGCTTGATGAACATTCAATTCGCCGTGAAGGACGAACAGGTGTACATCATTGAAGTCAACCCGCGCGCATCGCGGACCGTGCCCTTCGTCAGCAAGGCCATCGGTGTGCCCCTGGCCAAGTTGGCCGCAAAAGTCATGTGCGGCAAGACGCTGGTGGAATTGGGCTTCACTGAAGAGGTGCAACCGCCCTACTTCTCAGTCAAAGTCCCGGTCTTCCCCCACAACAAGTTCCCCAAGTGCGACCTGCTCCTCTCACCTGAGATGCGTTCGACAGGCGAGGCCATGGGCATCGACCCGGAGTTGGGCTTCGCATTCCTGAAGGGTTACCTGGCGGCCGGCATGTCACTGCCCCAAAAGGGCCGCATTTTGATCACCGTCAAGTCTTCCGACAAACGCAAGATTTTGCCCGAAGCGCGCATCCTCGCCAGCCTCGGCTACAAGCTGGTTGCCACCGAAGGCACCTATCGGATGCTGAAGAGTCACGGCATTGCCGTTCAGCGTGTGAACAAAGTTCACGAAGGGCGCCCGCACATCGTGGACATGATCAAGAACCAGGAAATTGACTTGGTCATGAATACTCCCTTTGGCAAGCAACAGCGAAGTGATGACATTGCCATTCGGGCAGCCACGGTCACGGCCAACATACCCTGCATCACAACCTTGGCCGGCATGAGTGCCGTCGTCAGCGCTCTTGCCACCATGGCCCGCGCCGATTTCGAAGTTCGCCCCATTCAGGAATACCACCAGATGTCTCTGGTTTGAGCCGCAGGAGGCTCCCGGACCTTGAGGCGCGAGTCGCCTCGACTCACTTGCGTCAAAGGGCCGATGAGCACTTGCCGTTGCCCCAATAGTGCACGCCCGGGCTCGGCGCGGGCTCGCGCATTGCTTCAGCGTCGAAGAAGCAAGTAAAACGAGCTGAGGTGCCGCCACTGGCCCGGCACTAATGGCACAACGCTCCCGCCTTCAGAAGCGCTGCGCGCCGCCCTGGGCTACTCTTGAACCCGCTTGCGCGAAGTTAGTTGAACTTCGAACACCCAACTACCTGACGGGTACTCATGCGGGTCTACCTTGTCCAGCGGGGTCAGCTTGACATGAGTCACGCGCACTTGCTGGCTCTCGGCCTCGAGCTTGTACATGAAGTTCCCGATTTGATCGAGCTTGAAGCCCCGACCCTTCAGGCGCCGACTGGGTTTGATCGTGAAGATCGTATCCACAATGCCCTGCCCCGGCTTGGTACTGGCTTCGATGTCTACTTCGCCGAGACTCACATGGTTGTGTTGGGCAAGGCCGCGAATGTAAGCCTCGGGACTTTCCTGCCCGGAACCAATCTTGTCGTTGTCGACCTTCTCGCGCAGCTGCGCCAATTGGTGCGACTTCGTTTTGATCTCGGCCACAATCTTCTGAACCTTGCTGTCGGCCGCCTCGCGCGCTTCGCTTAAGCGAGCTGTCGTTTGGTTATCGAACCAACCCAGCACAAGCGAGCCGATGATGCTGAAAATGATGACGACGCGGGGAAAATTGAGGTTCATTAGAGTGCCTCCTTGGCGAGCTTGGGATTGACTTCCAACGTCAAGCCATCGATGTAAACACCCTCACCGGTTTCCAAAACCTTCGTTCCCTTGGCCGTGATGTCTATGAACCAGGGGGCATTGCGAAAAGCCGCTGTCAGGTTTTCGTAGTGGCGCGTCGCAACCAAATCGTCTTGGGCAAAGAAGCTCATGTCGATTTTGACTCGAATGTGCTCGCCGTCTCGATTGCGAGCTCCGGCGTAGTCCGAGCTGATCGAACGAATCGAAAAGCGCCCAAGATCCTCACCCATCTCGGCGATCGTGCCCAACACAAGTGTGGCGCCGTCGAGCGCAGACATGGGCTGGTCGTCTTGAATGTCCTGCCCAAGCTGGCGTTGCATGGAGAGGATCTCCAGGTTCAGCTTGCGGCGAATCTCTTCAAAGCGCGCGTAGTGCGTGGGCTCCTCAACCGTCTCCGCTTTGCGCGCGTATTCTTTCAACTCTTCATTGGGCTTGCGCAGCCAACCCGGCCAGCCCTTCTTGGGCACGCCCAACATGTAGTTGTTTGTGCTGACCAGCCAGCTGTTCATGTCGCTTTCGGCGACTTTCAGTTTCTTGTCATTGACGATGAAGTGCACGCTGAGCAGGGTCAAAAGCAGTAGGCCCGCAACTGCCAGGGGCAGCTCCAAGCGCTCAAAATTGCCCTTGTGCTTCAGGTCTCCGCGGCGCAAGGAGGGCGTGAGCATCCCCCCTCCCATTTGGCGTACGGCCGCGCCGAAAGCCGCAGTCAAGCGCTCGGGATGCTCGACTTCGGGCGACCCCTCGGGCAGTGCATTTAGGGGCAGGATCGGGATCAGCAAAATCTCATCACCAATCAATCCAGGCGCATCGTGCCCGGTGACATAGATCGCCTTGAGTTCGTGCTTGGTAGATGCAGCCGAAACCGTTCGCAAAAGCTCGCGGCGAATTCGAGCCACAACTTGATCCAGATCGACCAACTCTTCGGGCTGTCCCTGCGCGGGGCCCTCTTCATTTTCAAGCGCATTGGGGTCCGTCGGCCCATCGGCGGGCGCTTTGAACAGCGGCATGCGGGCGCCGGAATGAATTGCTCGCATCGAATGAACTTTGGTGCCGTCCATGATGACCACCGAAGTCGAGGATTCGCCGACGTGCACCAGCACGCAACCGCTGTCCTCTTCCAATCGACCGGCGACGAAAGCGGCGTTGACAATCGCGCTCGACTCCAACTCCGCTTCCATCGGCTCAAGTCCGAGCTTCTCGCACGCGCTCAAGCGCAAACTCAAATCGTCCTTGGGAATGGCCGTAACAAGCAAAGTCGACTCGACACCCGTCGTGCTTGAAATGTGGAAGTCGATGATCACATCGTCGATGGCCCACTGAGGTAGTTGGTTCTCCACCTCAAACTGAATCACCTCTTCAATTTTGTTCTTGTCCTGAAAAGGCAAGCGCACGCTTCGGAATGCGGCCAAACCGGTATCCACGACCAGCGCAACATTCTCAGAGGATACATCTTGGTCCTTTATGGCCTCGCGGATGGCGAGCACCATTTCAGGAATCAAGTCTTCGGAGTTTCTCGCGAACTCTCCGGTAATGGCCTTGGCGATTACAGGCTTCTTCGCGCTGCCCTCAACGACAACAACTTCAAAGCCGCCGTCTCCGATTCGAATTCCGCAAGATCGTGCCACGGTTGAACGATTCCTCTACAAGAGCTGATGAATGGCCAGGGGCGATTGCTGAAGCGTGCTAAGGCTATCAGCCCGCATTCTGCGAGCGTTTGGAGTCCGCATTCCCGGCACCATTGGCCAGTTGGTCGAACTCCGCACGCTTGCTGGGCGGAATGACGAAATTGCGAATAGCCCCACGCAGATTGAGGCCGAGCTGGCGCAGCTCGGGCTCGACCGCAGCGGCATTGCGCGCTTTCACGCTTTCAATGTCGTAATGGTAACGCTCCAGAAGGTAATGCAACTCCCGGACTCGTATCGGCTCCAACTCGAAGGATTCCTCAAGGAGCTGCTGATAGTCGGCAAAGGCGCCGCGCTCGACCGGCTGGGGCCGCAGCTCCAAGGTCAGGAGAACTCCCGCAGCCAAGCCGACCAATGCGCTTGTTAGGGAAAAAACGACGACCCAGAGGCGTTCCGAGTTCATTGGGCACCACCCCCGAAGGTCGGTTCCTGGTCACCCAGTGCCCCCTGATTGCGCTTGCCTTGCTGCCCGGAGGAGTCCAGGGCCTCCGCATCGCGCCGGTTCAGCTCCTCAATCTGCTGCCGCAATTCGATCGCATCATCGGCTTGAACCCCGCGACCTTCGGGCAGGGTGCGCCAGCGGATGGCCATGGCCAGCACAAAGAGGACCAGGGCCGCGATGGACGTGGCCGTGAGCACAAAGCGCAGCAACGGGGTCTGGCGCTTACCACCCCTGGCGGCTGCGTCGGGCGGCAAATCCGCTGAGATGGCCTCTGGAGCAGTATCGGGCAGCAGGCCTCGGTCCCCCGAGAAGGCTCGGCGTGCGACGCGAGCAGCAAAGCCGACAGGAACCTCGAACGGCTCGTCATCAGCGAACCAGCGGCTGAGATTCGTGCCGTCCTTCGCCAATTCGCGACATGTGGGGCAAGCGAGCAAGTGCTTGCGCAAGGGAGCCGCCTGCTCCTCACTAAGCTCTTCATCCAGGTAACTGGGAACGAGCACCGCGGCGTTGTCACAATTCATGGTGAACCCTTTCAAACTCTCTTCTGCTGGTTCTCGGCAGCGGGGCCGTCGGGCCCGGCTTGATTCGATTTCGACCGCCCGGACTCTTTGGTGGATGCAGGGGCCTTCCGCTCAGGTTTGCCGTGGGAAAAACCGCCCGAAGCTTTTTTCTTTGCAGCAACCGCTCGCTCTTCGCCCCCTGTGTTCGGATCGAACTCCGGGTGAGCTCGCAGGAGAGCCTCTTTGAATCTGGCCCGCGCCCGAAACAAGCGCGACTCCACCGTTCCGATGGAAATGCCCAAAATGTCGGCCATGCTCTGGTAGGCCATGTCTTCATATTCGCGCATCACGAGCACGGTTCTGAAGATCTCGGGCAGCTCTTGCAGTGCGGCGTGAGTTGCGTGTCTCAACTCCTCTTGCTCCATGCCCGCATCCGGAGCCGGAATGCGCGCTCCCTGGGTGCCGGGCCCCATGGTCGAGCCGACCTCTGCAGTCAGTTCGGGATCCTCAACAGCGCGAACTGGATTGCGACCGCGACGCTTGAGGAAATCCAGGGCCGAATTGACGGCAATCCGATAGAGCCAAGTGGAAAAGGAAGCTTGGTGCTGGAACGTGTACAGCTTGCGGTAGGCCTTGAGGAAGGTCTCCTGGACGATGTCCTCAACCTCAACAACGTTGCGCGTATAGCGGCGCACCAGGGAAAACATACGGTCCTGGTAGCGTTCGACCAGGAGCTGAAAGGAGAGCTGATTGCCCTCCAAAGTCTCCCGGACCAAATCTAAATCTTCGGCACTGACCCGTTCCATTGCTGGGCTATCGAAGGCTGCGGCGTTCATGTAGCCGGGACAGACGCATGCTTGCCGCTCTTCTTCCCGCCTACGGGTGACTCTCTCCAAGGGCCTCAAAGAAGTGCCCCAGCTTCTCGCGCTTCGTCTGTAAGTACTTGGCGTTATTTGAGTTGGGAGGGACGGCCAGGGGCTTCTGCGCGACCAATTCGAGACCGTATCCGGCCAGGCCCGCAATCTTCTTCGGATTGTTCGTCAGCAATGTGAAGCGCTTCACGCCCAGGAAGGACAGGATCTGCGCTCCCAGGCCGTATTCGCGCAAATCGGCGGGGAAACCGAGGGCCTTGTTCGCCTCAACGGTGTCCATGCCCCGATCCTGGAGCTGGTAGGCCTTAAACTTGTTCGCCAGACCGATTCCGCGGCCCTCCTGGCGCATGTACACCAAAACGGCGTGCTCGGCGCGCCCCAAGACCTCCAGAGCGATTTCCAACTGCTCACCGCAATCGCAACGCTGGGAGCCGAACACATCGCCGGTGAGGCATTCGGAGTGCACGCGAACGATTACGTTGGCATCCAGCTGCTCGCGTGGCCCGTCGAGCCCGGGTCCGCTCATTCCGCGCGTCAGCGCCAAATGCTCGTGGCCGTCCAGCTTCGAACGAAACAGGTGCGCCTGAAATTGGCCGTGCGGAGTCGGCAAGGGCACGTCCATCTCGATCGGATCGATTAGGCGCTCGTGCTGCCTCCGATACGCGATCAAGTCGGCGATGGTGCAAAGTTTCAAGTCGTGCTTCTTTGCAAACACCTCCAATTGCGGCATGCGCGCCATGCTGCCGTCGTCATTCATGATCTCGCAAATCACACCGCAGGCGCGCGAGCCGGCCAGCCGCGCCAAATCGACCATGCCCTCGGTTTGACCGCCCCGCACAAGCACGCCCCCGTCGCGCGACCTGAGCGGGAATATGTGGCCCGGACTCACAATTTCGCTCGGCTTCACATTGGGCTTGGCCGCAACTTCAATAGTGCGCGCTCGATCGGCCGCGCTAATTCCCGTGGTCACTCCCGTTGCCGCTTCGATAGAAGCTGTAAAGGCCGTGCCCATGCGACTGGAGTTCTTGGCCACCTGGGGGTCCAGCTCAAGCTGATCACAAACCTCACCGGACATCGGCATGCAAATCAGTCCGCGTGCCTCCTTGGCCATGAAGTTGATCGCGTCCGGAGTCACATGCTCCGCCAGCATGGCGATGTCCCCTTCGTTTTCGCGATCGGGATCGTCAACCAAAATGATCATCTTCCCTTGACGCAAATCGTCGAGGACTTCTTGGATGGGGCTGGGCTTAATCATGTGTCTCACGTGGGCTTGCAAAGCCGTCTGGGGGAGGGGATCTCAAATGAGATCGCCGGGCATCCGCCCGGGGCCTGGCGGCGTGCCATTCAACCCGCCATAGTAACGCCGCGCCTTGGGGCCCAAACAGCCCGCTCCCGATCCTCGGCGCCAAACCCCCGCTTCCGTCGATGCCTTCAACCACTCCGGTCAGCCACAATCGATGCCTGGCGCCCCCAGAGCCCATTTGGATGGATTCAAGTCCGGTCGGCCCCATCGGATCGCAAATGGCAGCTCACGAACGCGGGCGTCGTCCCAATGCCCCGAGTGCATTGCAGATGGAAGGTGGGCGGCAACCTACGAACAATCCGGGCCGCTTCATTGCACTCGGGATCGCGCTCTCCTTGCTAACGGCCTGTGGGGGCGGACCGGATCGACGCAACGATTTGGGCTCGCCGCCTTTGGATTTCGTCCCGGCCGGCATCAGTCATTCGATCAATCCCGAACTGACGCGCATTTCCAGACTGGAGGATTTGCGCAGCACTGGGGATGGGGAATTGATCGCCTTCCTCGATCACGAGCGTATCCGCGTTCGAATGCGTGCCGCCCGCGCCCTTGGGCGCTTGCCTCACCCGGAGTTCGGACTGGAAGTCACCGAAGCCCTGTGCCGAAGTCTCGAGGATAGCGACATCGATGTGCGCGCAGAGGCAGCCTTTGCCCTCGGAGTGCGTGCAGACCCGTCATCGGCCGGAGTGTTGCTCACACATTGGAGAGATACTTCACCTCTTGTGCGCGGCCGGCTCGTGGCCGCTGCCGCACGAGTTGCCGATGAAGCCATCCGCGCGGAAACACTTGTTTCCATGCAAGATCCCGTCCTATCGGTGCGCATTGAAGCTCTTTTGGCAACGGCACTTTGGGACACGGAGTCACCGGACGCGGACGAAATTGACAGCGCCCTACTCAACGCAATTTCCAGAAGGCCGGCCGGCTTCGGCCAAGAAGTGGATCCGGAGCCCGAGTTGGTTCGCAGTGCAATCTTTGCGCTCCAGCGACGCCGAGCTGAAAAGGGGCGCGGCGCCTTTCTTGAGCATCTGGGTGCGGAAGAACCCGAAATACGCATTTTCAGCGCGCGCGGACTTGCACGCATTCCCGCCAGTCCGGAAGGAACCGTGGCTTTGATTCAAGCCATGTCCGACGAGGACTGGCGCGTTGCTGTGGAAGCGGCGCGGGGCTTGGGCGAGAGTCGCGACAAGAGTGCCGGCAGTGCACTCGTAAAGGCCGTCAACCATCCCTCGACACAAGTTCGCCGCGTTGCGCTCGTCGCCCTGCGTAACTTCCCTGCGGTGGAAGAAGAGACTCTGCCGAGCGCCTGGGGCGGCACCCAAGATGTAGCCCCATCTGTTCGGGCCGAAGCTTTGATCACACTCGCTCGTTTGTTGCCCAAGGACGAGGCCGTGCGATTGCTGCGCGAACGCGTAGATGCCGCGGATCCGATTGAACGCGCCGGTGTGGCCCGTGCAGCCGGCTCCCTGGTCAGCTTCCAAGCGCTGCCCATTCTCGAAGTACTGGCCCACGACGAAGATTTGGCCGTCGCTGGAGCAGCATTGAGCGAGCTTGGAAAAGTCAATTCGCCCACGGCGCGCAACCTCCTAGTCGAATTCCTATCGGTCGAAGACAACGGGTTGCGATTGGCTTCCAGTTTGGCCCTGCAGGAGAACGCGCGCAGCTCGGAGATCCCAGCACTGGTGCGATTATTGGAAACCAGTGAAGGGGACATCGCCGGCGAAATTGCTTTCAACACATTGCGTTTGCTGGCCAAACTTGGCGGCGAACAAGCCCACGCTTCAATAAGCAAAGCGCTCGAACATCCCAATGCATTTGTGCGGCAGGTAGCCCGCGAAGTTTGGGCGCCGCCGGCCGGAGAGAGTCCCCCGATTGCGCCTCGCCCCATGCGCGAGAAGCTCGAAGACGTGCCTGTGATCGGTGACGGGATCCCGGCCTGGAAACGCAATCCCGTGGCCGAAGTCATCACTCCCCAAGGTTCGATGTTTTTTGAGCTCTTCCCGCTGGAAGCCCCGCAACACGTGATCAACTTTGTGCGCTTGGCGGAGAGCAATCACTACGACGGGCTACTCTTTCATCGCGTTGCCCCCGACTTCGTGATCCAGGGCGGCGACTATCGCGGAGACGGAAACGGCGGAGTCAGCTGGCGTGGAGGTTCCCTGCGGCACGAATTCACACCGCGTAAGTACGTCCGCGGTTCGCTGGGAATGCCGCGCAACGAAGACCCCGACAGCGGCGGCAGCCAATTTTTTGTCACCCATCGCTCCACCCCTCACCTCAACGGGCGCTACACCATTTTTGGTGAGTTGAGGCAGGGTTTCGACGTTCTGGATCGCGTCGATGTTGGCGATCGAATCCTAGATATCCAGCTGACCTACTAGGCCCGAACAGGCGCCGAGCGTTGGCCCTCCGATCAGCAATCTGCTGCGGGGCCGACGGGCACGTCGGGCTGGATTTGGTGCCCAATGGAATTCGAAGCGGCCCCTGGGCGGGGAGGACGGACGTCCGGGACCTGCCATCCGGAGGTCACCAACAGGGATCTTGGCTCTCCATCGTTATCCACATGGCTGGGGCAAAGCATGTGGAAAGTCGGTCAGCTTTGTTAGCTGCTGGGCCGCACTTGTTGAAAAGTCTCATTCGATTGGGGATTCCCACCGCTCACGGCCCCTGCCCCAGACCGCTTTGAGCACATAAACCCCTTCCTCACAACAACTTGAAAAGTCCAATTTTGATACAGGCCGTTGTGGACAACTCTGCTTGATTTCGCATTTCACGGCGGTCGATAGCTCCGGGCTGAAGCCAACCGGAATCCCTCCCCAGGGGACTCCGAACGCTCTGCCCCCCACCCGGAGCTCTTATGAACAGGATTGTGGTCATTCTCGCGACCTTGGGTTGCCTAGGTCTGATTGGATTAGTCGGCTCTGAACAAGCTCAAGGCCTATTCATACGAATACGCAATCTCGAGCAAATCGGCGGCAGCGCAACTCAAGAAAGCCTGGCCCTGCGGGATTCCTTGGATCGAGTTGGGCAGGAGCTAGAGGTGCTGCGGGGAGAGCTGGAGACCAAACCGACCCAGGAAGCCCTTCAGACCGTGAAGGCCATGCGTGAGGAGCTGCGCCTTAGTGATGCAAGACTCACCCAGCTGCTTGAGCAACTCGAAACCCAGGGCATCGAACTTGAGAACTTGCGCAGCGCCCAGGCCGCCTTCGGGCCCGAAACGCTCAATGCCAGCCTGCGCGTCTTTGATGAGGAGAACAGCGCGCGTTGGAACTCCGTTTACCACATAGCCTCGTCGGCGGCGGAACTTGCAGGTCGCAGCCAAGAGGAGGTGGACAAGCTCAACCAGCGTCTGAGCGATGAACCCACCAACGAAACTCTCTGGCGTCATTTGCTGGGCCCGGTAGTTCAACTATCCGGCGACGACAGCATCGGCAGCGGTGTTCTATTCATGTCGCCCGACAGCGCGGATACGACCACCTATGTGCTCACGGCTTGGCACGTTGTGCGCGATATCCAAGGGACATTGGACCAACGCGACATGCCTGTCCCGATTTCAATCTACGAGTCGGAAACGCGCGTGCGCAGTGAGGTCGGCATGCTGCTCGAGTTCGACCCATCCATC
>JAJDES010000233.1 GCA_029259675.1 Planctomycetota bacterium | reverse complement strand
GATATTGATCGCTTGACCGAGGCCCTGCACGGCCTGCGCGACTTGGGCAACACGGTGATAGCCGTTGAACACGATGAGTCGCTGATGGAACGGGCCGACTACATTGTGGACATGGGGCCGGGTGCCGGCCGGCGCGGTGGCAAGGTCGTCGTCGCCGGGACGCCGCAGGAAGTTCGCGCCCATGCAAAATCCCTGACCGGCATGGCCCTGCGCGGCGAACTCACTCTGGACGCCGCAGAGGGTCCGAGTCCCGCACAGGGACTGCGGCGCGAACTGGTCGGCATTCGGGGCGCACGCCTGCACAACTTGCGCAATGTGTCGATGGAGGCCGCCTTTGGCGAAATCACCGGCGTCTGCGGTCCATCCGGTTCGGGCAAGAGCACGCTCGTACTCGATTGCTTAGTTCCGGCGCTGGGTGGTGAAAGATCCGCTGGCCGCTGGGCCTCGATCAGTGGGGCCCTCGGCGGACGGCGCAGACTGGTCGTCGTCGATGCGAGCCCGATCGGCCGAACGCCGGCATCCATCCCGGCAACGGCCGTCAACTTGATGGATCCTTTGCGCGAGCTGTTTACGCGCACACCCGAGGCGCGCATGCGCGGCTACACCAAGTCCTACTTTTCCTTCAACAGCACGAAGGGTCGCTGCCCCGCCTGCGAAGGTCGAGGAGCCGAACGCATCGAAATGCAGTTCCTGGCCGATCTGTGGCTCACATGCGAAGAGTGCGACGGGCAGCGCTACAGGCCCGAAGTGCTTGAGATTCGCTATCGCGGTAAGAACATGGCGGACATCCTGTCCTTGAGCGCGGAAGAGGCGCTTGAGTTCCTGGCTGCGCAACCCATGGCGGCCAAGATTTTGGAAACCTTGGTGGATGTCGGTCTGGGCTATTTGCAACTGGGCCAGAGCTCAACCACGCTTTCCTCGGGCGAAGCCCAACGGGTCAAACTGGCGACGGAATTGCTGCGCTCCAAAACCGCAGAACGCAGCATTACGGTCTTGGATGAGCCCACAACCGGCTTGCACGCATCCGACGTGCAGCATCTCGCGCGCGTGTTGCGCCGCTTGGCGAGCCGCGGAGATTGCGTGATCGTGATCGAGCATCACACCGGACTCCTGTCCGTTTGCGATCGGCTTGTCGAGTTGGGTCCGGCCGGGGGTGTCGGCGGCGGACGCATCCTGACCCAAGGCACTCCAGCCGAACTGATGCAGGACCCGGCTTCGTTGACGGGCCCCTATTTGGGATCGCGCCGTGCGCCTCACAAGCAAGCGTCGAGCAAGCGCACAAGTCCGACCGGCGGCAAGCCGAAGCCGCGCAAGAAGGCCGCCAAGAAAGCGGGCAAACAGTCCAAGGCCAAGCGTGCCGGGTCGATTGAGGGGGAGGTGTCCGTTTGAATCCCGACAATCCACTAATTGTGCAAAGCGATCGTACTTTGATGCTGCACACCGTGTGCTCCGTCTTGGATGCGAAGGGCCGCCCGGCCAAGGATGCCGACGGCAATCCGATGACGGAGGAGCACCCGCGCTACGCGGAGGCCCGCGACTGTTTGTCGGGCTTTGCCGAATTGGAAAAGAGCCCGGACTACCTGCATACCTACCGGGTGACACCGGTCAGCATTTGGAATGCCGCGGCACTCGGAATGACTGCGGACGAGATCGAAGCCAGCTTGCAAAGTTTGGCCTGCGTTCCGATTCCAAAAAACGTGCTGGTCGAAATTCGAACTTGGCTCGATCGATACGGGCTTTTGAAGATCGAGCGCAATGAATCCAAGTTCGAGCTGTGCAGCTCGGAAGAGGGCGCGCTGGAGGAGGTGCTGGGCCACAAGCACGTGCGTGAACTGGTCGAAGTCGATGAGGACGGCCGGGCTTGGCTCGGTGAATTAGCGCGCGGCCCGATCAAGCAAGCTTTGATTCGCATCGGCTACCCCGTTGACGATCGCGGCGGCTATGTATCCGGGGATCCGTTGGAAATTCCCCTGCGTACCCACTTGCTGCGCAGTGGCGACGCCTTTCAATTGCGTCCCTACCAACGTTCGGCCGCGGAGATTTTCCATCGCGGCGGATCGGAGCTGGGCGGCAACGGGATTGTAGCCCTGCCCTGCGGCGCGGGGAAAACGGTGGTGGGCATCGGCGTGATGAATTTGGTCGGAGCCAAGACCCTGATCCTCACGGCCAACACCGTTGCGGTGAAGCAGTGGCGCGACGAAATTCTGGATAAGACCACCCTGGGACCGGACGATGTCGGCGAGTACACCGGGGATGAAAAGCGCGTGTGCCCGGTCACCATCACGACCTACCAAATGCTCACATGGCGCCGCGAACGCACGGGCAACTTCGAGCACTTTGACCTCTTCTCCTCAGAGAATTGGGGCCTGGTAATCTACGACGAAGTGCACCTGCTGCCGGCGCCGGTCTTTCGCGTTACGGCCGACTTGCAAGCGCGTCGTCGCTTGGGATTGACGGCGACTTTGGTACGCGAGGACGGAAAGGAAGATGAGGTGTTTTGCCTAATCGGCCCGAAGCGCTTTGATTTGCCCTGGAAGGTTCTCGAGGGCCAGGGCTTCATCGCGTCCGCAACCTGCACCGAAGTGCGTGTGCCCCTGGCGCAATCACTCATGCCCGCCTACGCGTCGGCAACCGCGCGCCGCAAGTTTCGCATCTCTTCAGAGAACCCCGAAAAGACGCGTGTGGTTCAGGCTCTCATTCAAAAGCACAAGTCGGATCGCATCTTGATCATCGGGCAATACATCGATCAGTTGAATGCGCTGGCACACGAACTGAAAGTTCCGTTGATTACGGGCAAAACGCCCAATGCGGAGCGCCAAAGTTTGTATCAGGCATTTCGCGACGGGGATGTGCGCGTTTTGATTGTTTCCAAAGTTGGCAACTTCGCCATCGATTTGCCCGACGCCAACGTGGCGATTCAAATTTCGGGTACTTTCGGGTCTCGTCAAGAGGAGGCCCAGCGGCTCGGCCGCATTCTCAGACCCAAGTCCGACGGAACCGGAGCTTCCTTCTACGCCGTCGTTACCCTGGGCTCGCGCGATCAAGAATTTTCGCAAAAGCGCCAGTTATTCCTAACCGAGCAGGGCTATTCCTACGAGATCATCGAGGCTGGCCGGCTCTTTGAAGCAGTCGATTCGGGAGTCTCTGCGTGAGCTCGAGATCATTCAAAGGCAAGCACAGCCGTGGCAAGCCCTCACCCAAGCGCGCCGGTTTGAAGAACCGTCATTCTTTCACCGGTTGTCCCTCGATATTGGAAACGGTAGCAGCCCTGCCGGACAGCAATCTGGATGAGCTGCACGGCTTTTGGAGCGGTCGAAGTCTCGGCGATAGACCGACCGATGCTACGCGCTCGCGAGCGGAAGTCGTCGAATGGATGAACGACCCCGACTTGATCGAGGAGCGCGTCGGTGAGTTGAGCATGAGCGCCGCGGCAATTGTCGACCGGCTCCTGACCGAACCTCGCTTTCGCTGCGGCTATCCGGATTTGGCGGGGGATCCCGAACTCTCGTACCTGTCGGGATACGACCTCGAAGCGAGTTTGAACCAACTTGAACGCCAGGGCTGGATCGTCGAAACCACGCAGGGCCGCTTCCAAGATCCCGAAGCGCGGGCCTACACCTTGCCGGCCGAAGTCGGGGAGAGCTTGCGCCTGGCCAAGCCGTCTCGCCGCCGCAGTTTGTTCGAAGTGCTCACCTTGCGAGGTCACCTCGATCGCCTGTATTCCGATCCCAAGGGCAACTCGCGCAGCGCACCCCTGCGCCTGCGCGAGATGTACAAAATGTACGGCATGGAATCGGCCGCCGTGGCGCGCATCGATCGCCTTCCGGACGGCGTACGCGCTCTGATTGAAAAGGCCATTCTTGAGTTTGGCGGAATCCTGCCGCGCAGCCTTTTTGAGCGCATGAAAACGGATCTGCCGCACTGGAACGGTCGGCGCTGGCGCATGATTTTGGAAAAGTCGTTGGTCGGCACCGTCGAGAAGCTCGACTTGGCCAGCTACGGCATCCGCCACAACGATGAAACCCTGGTGGTGTTCAACGAAGTGGCCTTGGCCTGGTTGCGCAGGGTCGCGGTGCCGGGCGATCCCGACGCGCCCCATGAAGAGCTGTCGCTGGGAATCGATTTGGTCTCCAACCTGTCGCACTTTCTCGCCTTCATTCACGAAAATGACGTGCGCTTCACCGTGCAGGGTGAAATCTTCAAAACCACCGAGCGCAAAATTCTGCAGCACCTAATCCCCAACCCGGGCCGCGAATTGTCGCGCGAGGAGGTGCTTGCATTCATCTACGGATTTGCGAAGAAGAATCACCTAATTGATCGCACCGGCGAGCGCACCATTGCGATGACCCGCGAAGGTCGCGAGTGGGGGCGTTTGGATTTGAACGCCAAGCTCGCCGCGCTCTTGGACCACGCAATCGAGGAGCACGATCAGGAGAGCGACGGCTTCCATGAGAAGCGCTTGCGCGAAATTTTCCTGCGCCTGATCAAACGCATCGAGCCCGATACTTGGTACGACTTGATGTACTTGCCGTTTCTAACGCGCAACACCTACCTCTCGCAGTTGGCGGACTTGGGCATCGACAGCGAATACGAGGATTACATGCAGGCGGGTCAGAATGCTCCCGGCGAGGACGCCCAACGCTTGGCGTGGAGTTTGGTGCGCTGGGTTCGCAAGCGGCTGTATCTTCTGGGCCTCTTGGACCTCGGCTACGACTCGTCCAAGCGACCGGTTGCCATGCGCCTAACACAAACCGGTGCGCGGCTGTTCGGATTGCCGGGTACGGAGGAAAAGAAGAAGGGCAGCGTTGGCAATCTTGTCGTGACCCCCGACTTTGAAATTGTGCTCTTTCCGACGGGTGATGATTCCGAACTCGTGCACGATCTAGATCGTTTTTGCGAGCGCGACAAACAGGGTCACCTGTTGCACTACCACCTGACTGAAGCGTCCATTCGCCGCGCTTTGACCGAGGGTGTCTCGCTACAGCGCATCCACTCCGTTTTTGAAACTCACTCGCGCACGCCCGTGCCTCAAAACGTGAGCTTTTCCATTCGGGACTGGGCTTCACGAGCCGGACTGATGAAGCTGGACAGCAAGCTGCGAATCTCCACCGACAATGCCGATTGCATGCGACGATTCCTGCAGGATGCCGGCGTTCGTCCGTATTTGGGCAAGGCTATCAGTGCCGGAGAGGTGCAATTGAAAGGCCGCATCAGCGCCATGCGCATGCAGGTCTTGCTGCAGGATTTGGGCTTTCTGATCGAACTTGTGCCGAGTTCCGAGTAGTTCGATGCCGCTTCCGCCGCCCGTCTTGGCGCTGTCGCCCGGCAATTTGCAGCCTCAGGATTTGGATGATTTTCGGCGGCGCGTGGGAGCTGCCATCGACGCCGGCCTGCGCGGGTTGCTGCTGCGAGAGAAAGCCCTTGAAGACGGAGTTCTGTTTTCCCTAGCCGCGCAATTGCGAGACATGCTGCGCGCCCAAGGCGCTTGGTTGGGCATTCACGATCGCGTGCACTTAGCCCTGGTCTGTGGAGCGGACGGCGTGCATTTGGGATTTCAAAGTCTTCCCCTTGAAGTTGTCAGGACATTGACGGCTGGGAATCTTTGCATCGGTCTATCCACCCACGCAGACGACGAGCCCAGCCATTGGGAAGGTTCCGACTACCTGTTTCACGGCCCCTTTGGCGATACGCCGAGCAAACACGGTTTGCTGAAACCGGTGGGGGAAGAGGGCATGCTGCGCGCAAGGCAAGCCACCGGGATTCCGATTTGGGCCTTGGGTGGCGTGCATCCCGAGCATGTGGCCGGATTGCGCCGTTGCAACTTGAATGGAGTAGCTGCCCTCGGAGGAATCCTCAGTCATCCGGACCCCGCAGGGCGCTTTCGCGCCTATCAAGACGCATGGGAGGCGTCCTAGGGTGGGCGCGAAACGCAATCTTTTTCGGCTGCGCTTCGTGCTCTACGCAGCCGTGCTCGGGTTGGTCGGCTACTGCTCCTGGCGCTTTGAGTTGACCAGCGTGCCCTCAGCCGGCTGCTCACCCTTGGATAGCATTCCACCGGGGGCGAGCCTGTGGGTCGATACGCGGCCGGCCCAACTGCACATTGGAGATGATGTGCTCTTTCGAGATGAGGGCAATGGGCGCTTGGCCTTTGGGCGCATACGAAAACCACCGCAAGCGCTCTCGGATGCAACTCAAGCGGCGTTGGATCGGGGTGCTCTGTGGATCAGCGGCGATGACAATGGATGCGGCGCGCGCGACAGCCGACTTTTGGGCCCGATTGCTCCAGAGCATGTGCAGGGGCGTATCCTATTTACGTACTGAATTGGACCTGCATGCGTGCCCCTGCTTCCGGTCGGCAAGTCAATTTTTGTGACAGGGGTGCAAGTCCGATGGCACCAAGAATGCGATCGACGTCTGTGGCCGGCGGTCGTCGTGCGAACCGGTTAGAGGCTGCTCATGGCGTGGAATGAAGCTCGATTGCACGATTGGCTGAAACGCCGCAGAAGGCCCGCCTTGCTGCGCGGTTCAGAGGGTCATGACGCGGCGGTGCTCGGGCGTCCAAGGGGAAAATCCGTTGTGTGCGTGGACGCTTGCATCGAGGGCGTGCACTTCGACAGAGAAACAACAACAAGCCTCATTGGCCGCAAAGCAGCAGGCCGCGCGTTGTCGGATTTGGCCGCGACGGCGGCATCTCCGACGGCAATTCTTTTGTCACTGACGGCGCCTGCCGAAGTAGCCGAAGAGCGGATTCGATCGATCATCCAGTCGGTGGACCGCTGGTCCACGAAATGCGGAGCAGAACTGGTAGGTGGAGATTTGAGCTGCGCCGCGGGTGGCTTGCGATTGGTGGTGACCGCCATGGGGGAATTGATTGGCAGCAAGCGGCCGCCAGGACGCGATCGCGCCAAACCGGGCCAACTCATTTTGCTCAGCGGTCCGGTCGGCGGCAGTCTGCTCGGTCGTCACTTGCGTATCAGGCCCCTAATTGAGTTGGGGCAATTCCTGCACGCTAGCGGGGCCAGTGCCATGATGGACGTCAGTGACGGTTTGGCGCTGGATCTGAATCGCATTGCGAAAGCTTCCGATGTCCGCGTGGATTTGAATCGCATACCCGCCCATGCGGACGCCAGGCGCTTGGCCAAATCGAGCGGTAAAGATCCCCTGGAGCACGCTCTCAACGACGGCGAGGATCACGAGTTGTTGGCGAGTATAGATCCCGGCGCGTGGAACAAGATTGAGGCCCAAGCGAAGAAACGCTTTCCCAAACTGGCCCCGGTAGGCACGGTCCGGCGCGGAAGCGGGCTCTACATTCGATCCGAAGAGGGACTTGAACCCTGGGATGGCCGTGCGGGTTGGATTCATGGCGCTGGCTGATTCGCGCCTGGTAACGGCGGAGAGGTCTACGGCAGGGGCGGCCTTGAAAGCCCCTTCCATCTGACAACTCTCACCGTTGCCCAGTCGCTTGGCGGTCCTATGCTCCTTTGGTGCAGAGACTTCGATTGATCAGTCAGGATCCCGCAGCGACCCAGGCCCTGGGGCAAAGCTTGGGGGCAGCCTTGCCCGCCGGAAGCTTGATCGTTCTGGACGGGGAGCTAGGTACCGGCAAGACCGTCCTGGCCCGCGGTCTGGGGCGCGGTTTGGGCGTGCAGGAGGCCGTCACAAGTCCGACCTTTCAGCTCATGCACGAGTACAGGGGCCGGCTTCCCATGTACCACTTCGATGCCTGGATGCAGGGCCGTGAAGAAGCTTTTCTGGAGGACGGCGGGGACGTCGAATTGTGCTCGGACGGCATCGCACTGATCGAGTGGGGGTCGCGTGTCGAGCGCTTTTTGCCGCGACCCTACATATGGATCCAATTGGAGCATCGGGACCCGACTCGGCGGGCGGTTAGCCTGGCTGTGGAAGGCTCAGGGGAGGCTGCCAGGGTCCTATGGACGTTGCTGCGGCAGCTGGGGCCCATTCCCGGCCTAATCCCCGATCCGAATCAAGAATCGGATGCAAAGCCGTGAACCGGAGAGTCGCCACAGCGTTGGGAGAGGTCCTTGTTCGGTTCTTGGGATGACGATCGCGACCCCCTGACGGC
>JAJDES010000232.1 GCA_029259675.1 Planctomycetota bacterium | reverse complement strand
AGCGGCCTTCGGGTCGGCAGTTTGGGTAACCCGTGCCGGCTGGGGAGGGCCGGCGCCGATGCTCCAGTGGGCTCCGAGTCCGCGGGCGGCGGAAACGAGCTCATCCACGGCCGGCATGGCGACGGCACCGACGACAATGTCTTCGCCCGCTTCGAGTGCAACCAAGGTCCCGTACAGGGGCACGCCGTGAACAAAGGACTGAGTTCCGTCGATTGGATCGAGAATCCATGTGCGACCGCTCGATCCCTCCAGGAGTCCCTCTTCTTCGCCGAGAATCGCATCTTTCGGGTAGGTACTGGCGATGCGCTCGCGCAAGAGCCGCTCGGCTCGCTGGTCCGCTTGGCTTACGGGCGACCCGTCGCCTTTGCTTTCTACCTTCAGGCCGGGGCGCCGGAAGTACTCCAAAGTTAGTTGTCCGGCTTCGTTCGCGATGCGAGTAGCGAAGGCAAGTTCGGCGGACCAAGATTTTGAGGCTGGGGGGTCGAGTTGAGTCATTGCTGTTTCCGCACGGGCTCCAACGGGGCGATCAAACATGCTGTAGAGCGCAATTGCGTGGGTTCGTATGCGTCTGTTGTGAGCCGGCTATGTTGCTTGGTCTATTACTTTCGGAGCGGAGTGTTAGGGGCGTGGGCTACCGAGCTGAGCATCAGAAATAGGCGACGCGGAAATGCCCGAACACAAAAGACAAATTCACAGGGCCTGCTTCAACTGCTCGAAGCTGCGAGATGACTGAATGGATGTAGCTGTGCTTCCCTAACGCTCGATTGGGACCACCAAGTAGGTCTGTTCACTTTCGCCTCGGCGGTATTGCGTTTCATCGGAGTGTGAGCTCCGAAGCAATCGGGCTTTCTCACGAATCAGCATCCTTGGGGGCCGTTCCCGAGCAGTCTAACCACGAAGTGCGCAAGCGGTTGATTGGGTCGCGAAGTGCTTAGCTAGGGCGCAAGCAGGGCCGATCTGCGATATCTGCGGCCGGCTTGGCTTCCGCTCGCTGCGGGCAATTGTCACACTGCGCATATGTCCCAAACCACCCATGTGCAGGTCTTGAATACCGGCGAAGGGGAAAGCCTTCGAAATGCGCTCAATCAAGCGGATTTTGAGTTTCGCAGCCTGAATCACGCTCAATTCAGCGCTCGCGGGGAAGGGGTGTCCGTCACGCTTTACAAGTCCGGCAAACTTGTTGTGCAGGGTGGAGAATTGGAGTTGTTCCTTGAGCGCTACTTGGGCACCAAACTTGCGGCCGGCCCGCCGAGCAAGGCCGAGGCGGCGGGAGGTGCTCCAGGTAAAGCAGACGAACCGCTGCTGGGGGGCGATGAGTCCGGCAAAGGCGATTACTTCGGGCCGCTAGTCGTTGCAGCAATCAGGATTGATCCATCCGACGTTCAAAAGTTGCGGCAGGGGCCCGTTGCTGATAGCAAGAAGGTGAACGACGGCTTGATTCTGAGAACGGCGCCCGGTTTGCGCGCTCGCTTTCCCCACGCGGTGCGGGTTTTGGATCCCCTCGAATACAACCGACGGCACGGGGAAACCGGCAATGTGGCCATTCTCCTTTCACAGCTCTATCGAGAAGCGGTGGAGGAAATCGCCGAGCCGGGAGACGCGGTCTTGATCGATCAGTTTTCCAAGAACAAGGATCGCTTGGAAAGCGTCTTCAAAGGCCTCGACGTGAAGTTGTTCCAGCGTCACAGAGCGGAGAGCGCTTTGTCCGTTGCTGCGGCGAGCTTCTTGGCTCGCGAAGCATTTATCGTGCGCTTGAAGGAACTGGGAGATGAGTTCGCGATTGATTTACCCAAGGGAGCGGGGCCGGTCGTGGATCGGGCGGGCCGACAATTCCTAAAGCAAGTCGGGCGCGATCGATTGGGTGAGGTGGCCAAGCTTCACTTTCGGACCACCAAGAAAATCGGAGCTGAATGATGCCCACTCCATTGCCTATGTCAGCGGCCGGGAATCGCTTTTTGGTTCTCGACGGCTTCGATGACGATCTGCCGGGCGAGCCGGCCGAGTATGTCCTCGAACTGGGCAAATCCACGCCCACCGGATGGGATGGATTGTTGATTGTGAAGCCCCCCACAGCCGGCGGCGACTGCCGCATGGTGCTTTTCAACCGTGACGGTTCGCAGCCGGAAGCTTGCGGAAACGGGCTGCGCTGCAGTGCCAAGTTGGTGATCGAACGCGGCCATGTAAGCGGCCCTAAGTTGCGTATCGAAACCGATGCGGGTTTGCGCACAGTTGAGGTTGTTAGGCGCGGCGGAAAGGTCGTGCATGCACGCACCTCCATGGGGCGCCCGGAGCAGCTGGAGCGCATACCGATCGAGGTCGGTTTGGAAGTGTTCGACGCCACCCGCCTCAAGCTCGGCAACCAGCACTGCGTGCTCTTCGGTGACGAAAACCTGCTGGAGCGATCTACGAGCTTGGGCCGAGGCGTGGAGGAGCACGTCATCTTCCCGGACCGAACGAACGTCGAATTCGTCACGCAGGGCCCGAATGGCTTGATCGTTCGCTTTTGGGAGCGAGGCGTGGGAGTGACTGCTTCCTGCGGCACGGGAGCCTGCGCCTGCGCCGTTGCGGCAATCATTCGCGGCTTGGTGACTACGCCGGTGGATGTGCAAACAACGGGGGGGGTTCTGCGCGTCAGTTGGGATGGTGCCGGCGAAGTTTTTCTTTCCGGTCCGATCGAGTAAGCGGCCGGATTTCCGACCAATTATCGCCGAATGACGAAGCGCTCGGCCGAAGCGCGAGTCGCTTGAGTTAAGGTCCGCCGGCTCCAATGGGTTCTCTTTTTCACATCCTGCTCGCCCTGGCCTCCTTGGCCGCGGCCGACTCGGGTCTGCAACCGGATCGTTTCCATCCGCTTGCCTGCGCACTGCTCTTGCCCGTGCCGCACATCCTGGGGCGAATCACGCGTGAGCGCGGACTTGTGGGACGCTTTCGAACAGCGGCCTTGGGCTCTTTGATTTTGAGTCATCTTGGCCCGATCTTGCAGGTAGCCGCGGTCAACTTGTTTGGATGGCACCGACTGATTGAAGCCACCTTTGGAGCCAACCCGGATTTGTTCGGATGGCCGACACCGGCGATCCTGGCGGACTTGGCGCCGCTGCCGCTCTTTGTTTATTTGGCAGTTGATGCGCGCGCTCGAGTGCACGACTCGCGCAGTCAAGAAATCGGACGCATGCGCCGTTTCCAAATGCGCATGTTTTGGGCCGGCGCGGCGCCTTTGGTGGTCTATGTGCTGCTTGCGAGTTTGGTCGGCATCAACAACAACGTTCGCGTTTTTGTGGAAGAGGTGGCGCTAATCAACGCGGCTTTTTTGTGCGTCATCTTGTTCGCCTTTTCGCTGACTTTGCCGCGCATTTTGCAAAGTACGTGGGAAACAGCCCCTTTAGAAGACGGACTCGCGCGTCGCGTTTTGGAGGCCGTGGCGGAGCGCGCCAACTTTCGCTGTCGCAAATTGCTGTTGTGGCGCACGGGCAATTTGATGGCCAATGCCGCCATCGTGGGCTTTACGCCTCGCAGTCGCGTCGTTCTTTTTTCGGACGCCCTGTTGCAGCAGCTTGGCCCGCGTGAGTTGGCCGCTGTTTTCGGGCACGAAATCGGACACGCTCGCCGCTATCACGTGTTGGTTTTTGCCTGCTGGACTCTCGGCTTTTTCATTGCCGGCGATTTGCTGCTGGGCGAAGCGGGCATCGAGAGCGAGGGCATGCAATTGGCCGCGACCGCCGGGCTATTCGGCGCTTGGTACTTTTGCTTCGGTTACCTATCGAGGCGCTTCGAATTGGATGCCGATGTCGAGAGCTATCAGCTGACTGGAGACCATCTGGCCCTGATTCGGGCCTTGGAGAAAGTGGGCGGGATTCACACCAACCAAAAGAATTCCTGGCGGCACTTCAGCACATCGACACGCATCACTTTTCTGGACGCCCTGTCCAGGGAACCACAGGTCGGCACACGATTGCGCGCAAGTTTGCGGCGTTGGAGCATTTTGGGCGTGCTGCTTTTTGTGGTTGCGATTGGCTTTGAAGGCAAACAACTTTGGAGCCGCTTTGACCGCGATCGCTTGATCGCAAATTTGCGTTTGGGCCGCTATTCGCAAGCTCTGGAATGCGCCGAACAGGGAGCCGTGGAAGCCGAGTTGATCGAAGTCACCCGCCTGGCGGCCGATGTCGCAAGTGCGAACGAGGGCCAACTCGAAACCACTCAATTGGAGCAACTTGCTCGTCAAGCTTTTGCCGCCGGCCGCGTTGCGGCTGCGATCAATTGGCTCGATCTCGCAATCCTGCGCGGGCGCGATGATCTGCGCGAATTGTCGGACAAATTGCGCCGGCTCTCGGAATCCGGCACAAATTCGGCCGAGCCGAATACCGCTGAAACGCCCCAAAGCCCCGGGGAAGCGCAAGTGAGATCACAGCCAAAGGCACTGGATCCCGAGTTGCTTGAGTGGTTGTCGACCGGGGAGTGAATCCCTGTCGCCGTCACTCGCCGGGCCATCCGAGGGCCAATGACTGCCTACCAGGGGGTAACTAGTAGCCCAGCCCGTTCTTGCGCAGGTGGATGGAGGGCTCGCCAGCGCGCGTAGCCTTTCCGGTTTGAACAGTGCCGAAAACAGCGACATGGTCGCCGCTGGCGTGCTCACCCGTAAATTCGCAGTCGAACCAGGCCAAGGCGTTTTCGAAGATCGCGCAGCCGGAGGGAGCTTTTGCGTACTCGAGTTGCTCGAAGGGGTCTCCGCCCTTGAAGAAGGTGTTCATCACGCCCTGGCTAGCGGCATCCAGGATGGAGATCGCAAAGCTCTTGCTCTCGCGAATGGCCTTCAGGTGGTCGCGACCTGTTCCGATGGCGACCACCACGCTG
>JAJDES010000231.1 GCA_029259675.1 Planctomycetota bacterium | reverse complement strand
GCCGTTGGAGCAGGCCCTCCGAACGAGCCCCCTCTGTCCGATCAAACTCGAAGCGCTCTTCCCCGCTGCTCAGCAGGGCATCCTGCCCCGGGGGCGCTCGAATCCTGACGAAAAACACCACGCAACATAGTCAGTCCCATTGGCCCGCAGGCCTCGTTGGCGCCCCGTGAAGTTTCGCCGATTGCCGTCTAGGGCATGTGTGGGGCTTCTGCACTGCGGCCCGCGGCCGCTATGATGCGCGGCTCGCCGGCGGCGAAATAATCACCATGAGCCTACTAATCGCCGAAAACATCAAGCGCCACTTTGGCCCGACTGAGGTGCTCAGGGGCGCTGATTTGCGCATTGAGCGAGGGGACAAGATCGGCCTTGTCGGGCGCAACGGCGGGGGCAAGAGCACCCTTTTGCGCCTAATTGAGGGCGAGGACACGCCCGATGAGGGACGCGTGATCCTCAGCCGCGGAACGCGCCTGGGCTATGTCGTGCAACGGCCGGTGTTCAAGCCGGGCCAGCGGGTTTGCGATTACGTTGAGGCCGGCCTCGAAGAGGCCCACGCCACCGGGCGCGCCCTGGACGAAGTCTCCGAAAAGATGGCCGAAGCCACGGGCGATGAACTCGAGCGCCTAATGACACGTCATGGCGAGCTCTCGGAGCGCATGGAGATGTTGGGCGGCTGGGACACCGAACGCCGGGTTGAAACCGTGCTCTCGGGTATCGGTTTGGGCGAAGAGTTTTGGGAACGCGAAGCCGAGTCGCTTTCGGGAGGCGAAAAGAGTCGCGCAACCCTGGCGCGCGAATTGGTTTCGACTCCCGATTTGCTCTTGCTCGACGAGCCGACCAACCACTTGGACTTGGCCGGCATCGAATGGCTCGAATCCTACCTGGCAAGCATGCAAGGGGCCGTGCTGATCGTCAGTCACGACCGGCGCCTTTTGAGTCGAGCCGTGACCGTGATTCTCGAACTTGAGTTCGGTGAATTGAAGCGCTTCCCCGGCAACTACGACACGTACTTGCGTTTGCGTGAAGAGCGCTTCGAAAGCGAACATCGCGCCTGGAAAAACCAGCAAGATGTGATTCGGCGCGAAGAATCGTTCATCAAGAAGCACATGGGCAGCCAACGCACCGCGGAGGCCAAGGGGCGCCAAAAGAAGCTCTCCCATATCGTGCGCTTAAGTCAGCCGCACCACGATGTGCGCCGACCCGTCATCCGCGCGCCGGAGTCTTCGCGCGGGGGAGAACTGATCTTCGCAACCGAAAACCTGTGCCTCGGCTACGGGGACACCACAATTCTAAAAGACCTCAACTTGCGCGTCGGACGCGGCGAACGCATTGGTTTGGTCGGTCCCAACGGAAGCGGAAAAAGTACGCTGCTCAAGGCGCTGGCCGGGCGCACGCAACCGCTTTCGGGCAGCATCAATCGCGGGCATCGCGCCGTTTGCACGGAGTTTGACCAGGACACGATTCAATTGCGCGGCGATCGCACGCCGTTCATCGAAATGCGCTTGGCCTACCCGAAGATGACCGATCAGGAGATTCGCAATCACCTGGCGCGCTTTCTCTTTCGCGGCAAAGACATTGACCTTGAAATCCAGACCATCTCCGGCGGTGAACGTGCGCGATTGGCGCTAGCGCTGATGGTCCTGACCAACCCGAGTTGGATGGCCTTGGACGAA
The DNA here is from genome assembly GCA_029259675.1 of Planctomycetota bacterium. Lineage (GTDB taxonomy): Bacteria > Planctomycetota > UBA1135 > UBA1135 > JAJDES01. The sequence goes on along the minus strand of JAJDES010000231.1, from coordinate 10,040 downwards.
CCCACCAACCACCTCGACTTGGCTTCGCGCACCTCGCTCGAAGAAATGCTGGGTGAATTTGGCGGCAGCTTGATTTGCGTCAGTCACGACCGCGAATTCCTCGATGGTATCTGCAACACCATCTTCGAAATCAAAGATGGAACGGTGATTCGCTTCGACGGCAATTACAGCGCTTGGAATGCTGCGCGCGAGGAAGCTCAGCGCGAGAAGCTCGAATCCAATCGCAAGGGATCGGGACGCAAGCAACTCAATCAATCCGGTTCCGGCCAGAAAAAGAACAAATCGTCCGGCCAGCAATCTAAGCAGGCCAAGTCCAAAGGCAAGCAGTCCGCTGCCGGACACGGCGATGCGGATGCCAAGGCTCAATCCAAAGGCAAGTCGCGCGCTAAGAACAAGCAGACGCAATCGAGCTCAAAGCAGCGCGGAAAACAAAGCGGCACACGCCCGCGCAATCCCTACCAATTCAAAAAGCTCGAACAGGAGATCATCGAATTGGAAGAGCAGCGCGAAAAGGTCCAGGCCAGCCTGGCCACGGAAGCCGTGTATCGCGACGCCAACGCTGCCCGTGAACATCAAATTCGCTTGGCGGAACTCGAACGCGACTTGGACGCCCACAACAAGCAATGGGAAGAGTGGGCTTAGCACCCAAGCCCAGCAACCATCCAGCACCGTAACCCATGCAAGAGTTCAAGCGCGCGATCCGCGAATCCCTAGCGCAACACAGCGGCTTGGATTCGAACACCATCAAGCTCGAACGCCCGAAGAAGGCGGAGCAAGGCGACTTTGCCTTTCCGTGCTTTCAATTGGCCAAGGAGCGCAAGCAACCGCCCGTCGCCATAGCCCAGGAGTTGGCCGCCAAGATCGGCGCCGACCTCCAGCGCGTGGAAGTCGTGGCCACGGGTCCTTTCCTCAACTTTCGAATCAATCGCAGCGACCTCAGCGCCTCGGTGCTGAAGCAAATCGCGGGCGAAAACGAGGGCTTCGGTCATTCGCGTGAAGGCGCGGGCAAAACGATGGTTATCGACTTCTCCTCACCCAACATTGCCAAGCCCCTCCACGTCGGGCACCTGCGTTCGACCATCATCGGCGCCGTCTTGAAGCGCTTGCACGATGCACTGGGTTACACGACTGTCGGCGTTAACCACATTGGTGATTGGGGCGTGCAGTTTGGAAAGTTGGCCTCCGCCGTCGAGCTATGGGGCGACACGGTCGACCTGGAAGGTGACTCCATTCGGGCTCTACTAGCCCTCTATCAGCGCTTTCACGAAGAAGAGAAGCGAGACGAGTCCCTGGCCGAGAGGGGACGCGAAGCTTTCCGTGAACTCGAAAGCGGTAAGGACGGAAGCGTTCGCGCCACCTGGCGTCGCGTGACAGAATTGTCACTGCGCGAGTTGAGCAAAACCTACGCGCGCCTCGGCGTCAGCTTTGATTTGATTCGCGGCGAATCCTTCTACGAGGACAAACTCGAAGAAACGATTGAACGCATTCGCGCGTCGGGTGTCACTGAAGAATCGGACGGCGCCTTGATCGTGAGGTTGGAGCGTAAGGGCAAGGAAATCGCCCCCGCGCTCCTGCGCAAGTCGGATGGCACGACGCTGTATGCCACGCGCGATTTTGCGGCGGCCTTCCATCGCTGGGACGAGTTCCATTTCGATCGCTGCCTGTACGTTGTGGCCGGTAATCAAAAGCTCCACTTCGAACAATTGTTCGGCGTCTTGAAGCGCATGGAGTTGCCCTGGGCCGAACGCGCGGAACACATTTACTTCGGCATGATGACCCTCAGCGGCGGGCTCAAGCTCAGCACGCGCGACGGCCAAATGATCTTCCTCGACGAGTTGCTGGACCGCGCGGTCGAGGAAGCTCTGAAGGTCATCCAAACCAGCAAGAAATTCGCCGACATCCCCAATCCCGAAGAAGTCGCGACGCAAATCGGCATCGGGGCCGTGATTTTCAATGACCTGAAGAAGGAGCGCATCAAGGACGTCCAGTTCGAATGGGACGACGTGCTCAGCTTCGAAGGCGAAACCGGGCCCTACCTGCAATACACCCACGCGCGCATGTGCGGCATCCTGCGCCGCGCGGAGAAGGAAGGTCCCCCGGCGGACACGGCACCCGCCTGGGCTCAACTGGAAGATGCCTCACACCTGATTTTGACCCTGGGGCGATTCCCAGATGTGGTTCGCTCAGCCGCCAAGGCCTGCGAACCATCGGAAATCAGCCAGTACCTTTTGTCCCTCTGTAGGGATCTAAACAGCTGGTATGGGCACGCTGAGCACAAGGTCCTCGGTGTGGACGCCCCACTTTCGGCGGCTCGCTTGCAACTGGTAAACGGCGCCAAAGTCGTAATTGCCAACGGCTTGCGCTTGCTTGGGGTGGCAACACCCGAAAAAATGTAGGGATCACCCGAAGCAATCCCTCAAGGTTCCACAAGAGCTCGGTCGAATGGAATCGAACGGGCCGCCCTTCATCCCACCCAGAGCTGAGTCCGCAGTCGGAGCAGAAGTGATCGATTCTTATATTCGCGACGTACCGGACTTCCCCAAGGCGGGCATCCTCTTCAAGGACATCACCCCCCTTCTGCAGGACCCGAAAGGGCTGCGCAGCTCGATTGAAGGGCTGGCAGCACTCGTCGATCCGGACAGCTACGACATCATTTGCGGCATTGAGTCGCGCGGCTTCATCTTCGGCACAGCCTTGGCTCACCACGTGGGCAAGGGCTTCATCCCGATTCGCAAGCCGGGCAAGCTGCCCTGGAAGACAGCCTCGGAGTCGTACGAGCTGGAATACGGTTCGGACACCATCGAGATCCACGTCGATGCGGCCGAAAAAGGCGCGCGGATGCTGGTTGTTGACGATTTGCTCGCAACTGGGGGAACGATGGAGGCTGCGCTCAAACTCATCCGCAAGGTAGGTGGCATCCCGGTTGCCTGCGCGGTTGTAATCGAGCTCGATTTCCTTGAGGGGCGCAAGCGTTTAGGAGAGGTTCCCACCCACTCTCTGATTCACTATTGATTCTTGGAACTTGAGCGGCGCGCTCCAGAGGGGCTTTGGAGCGCATTCTTGATTCCACAAAGCAACGCACCAGCTGATGACGAAAAAGCAAGGCACACGCAAGCAAGCCAAGGCGACCTCAGCCGGTTCGAAGTCGAGCAAGGCCAAGCGCAAGACGAGCGCCAAGAAGAAGGCCACCAAGGCTGCTCCGAAGAGCTCGGCCAAGAAAAAGGCCGCAGCCAAGAAAAAAGCCTCCAACAGGACTGTCGCCGCAAAGAAATCGAGCGCTAGCAAGGCCTCGAAAACCGTGAAGAAGACGGCGGCGGCCAAGTCCAGCACGAAGGCGGCAACGGCGAGGGGCAAGACCTCGCCTCAAAAAGCAACTAGAGGCGCTAGCTCTGGGGCAAGTCGGTCGAAAGCATCTTCCAAGGCGTCGAGTTCCACTCGCGCGAAGGCAGCGACCAACAAGAAGTCCCCCCAAAAGCGAATGACAGCCGAAAGTTCGAAGACCAGCGCGGCCAAGGCCAAGGCGAAGAAGTCCACTGCCAAGCAGGCCGGTGCCAAAAAGGCCACGACCGCGAAAGCAAGTCGAAAGACAACGACGGCGAAGGCCGCCACAAAGAAGGCAACAGCCAAAAAAGCCACCAAGAAGGCTTCCGCGCGCGCGACCAAGGCTAAGACGACCAAAGCTGCGGGCGCCGACCTCTTGAGCAAGACCACCAAGGCCACCAAGGCTGTCGTCAAGCTCGGCGCGGAGTTGGACAAGCAGGCCAAGGCCCAGACGGCGAAAAAAGCCACGGCGAAAAAGGCCACAACCAGAAAGGCCGCCGCCAAGAAACAACCGCCGAAGGAACCCGAAGTTACGACAGAAGAGCTTTGGATCCTCTACCGCGATGCTTCCTACAAAAAGGAAGAGGAGCCCCGCAAGCTGGAGGAGCTGCGCAACATTCTGATCGAGCGCCACTACCCGCTGGTGCGCTACATCGCCGAACGACTGCTGCAAACCCTGCCCAAGTCGATCGAACTCGATGACTTGATCAGCGCCGGCTTGTTCGGCTTGATGGACGCCATTCGCGGTTTCGACACAAGTCGCGGCATCAAGTTCAAAACCTATTGCTCAACTCGCATTCGCGGTTCGATCCTCGACCAGCTGCGCTCCCAGGACTGGGTGCCGCGCTTGGTGCGCTTGAAAGCGGGTCGCATTGAGAAGGCTCTGCAAAAACTAATCGGCGAGTACGGTCGCGAGCCCACCCATGCCGAGCTGGCCAAGAAGCTCGAGATGGAGCACGGCGATCTCGTCAAGGAAATCCAAGACTCGCGCGCCAAGACCATGTTCTCGCTCTCAGAGAAGTGGGAGGACGGCGACGAGGACGGCTCTGCGGAGAAGGTCGAGATCCTTGAAGATCGCAAGGCCATTGATCCCGTGCTCGAACTCAATCGGCGCGATTTGATGCTCTACATCACCCGCTCATTGACCGCCAAGGAGAAGTTCATCATTGAGCGCTACTACCAGGACGGTCACACCATGCGCGAGATCGGTGAGCTGCTTTCCCTTACGGAAAGTCGCGTTTGCCAAATTCACTCAAACGTCATGGGCCGTCTGAAGAATCTGCTTTCTCCACGCGAGGAATCCCTGGTGTCCTGACCCGCGCTTCGAACACGGACAACCCGTGCGGGCCTGCCCGAGCAAAACAGCCTCCCACGGAGGCTGTTTTCGTATTCGCCCCGAATGACCGCTTACAATCGGTGCGTGCAATTCCGATTCTTCGAATACGACCTGGTGGACTCGACTTCCGAGCGGGCCTTTGCCGCGCTGGAGGCCGGATCCGCCCGCGACGGCGACATTCACATCGCCCGCACCCAAAGTGCCGGTCGCGGAAGGCGCGGCAACTCTTGGGAAAGCACCTCCAGCGACGGCCTGTATTTTTCGCTGATTCACTTGCCGGAACCGGCCGCGGGGCAATCCTCTCCGCCCGCACCCGGCTTGACCATTGCCGCCGGCCTGGCCCTGCACGGAGCGGTAGCCGAACTCTTCGCCGCCGGCGGCAAGGCCCCACCAAGCGGCTTGCGCCTCAAGTGGCCCAACGATTTGCTGCTCGACGAAGCCAAATTGGCGGGGATTCTGGTCGAATCACGCGGTCTGGACCCGGCCCATCCGCACTATGTGATCGGCATCGGCTTGAACGTCGCCCAAGTCAGCTTCTCCCCCGAACTCGAAGCGGAGCGCTCTGTGACAAGCCTCAAGCTGGCCGGCTTGAGCTGCGCTCCCCACGCTGTCCTGCCCTTCCTGACCGAGCAACTGGACAAGCGCCTGACGCAACTTGGCGAAGCACCAAAGGCGCTTTGCGACGAATTCCTGCTGGCCGCCCAAGCCCGGGGGGCCAGAGTTCGCGTGGATTCCGCCCAAGAGACGTGTGAAGGCCGATTGGAAGGCATGAGTCTCCAGGGCCTGCAAATTGCGCCGGTGGGCACTCCACTCCGCATTCTGTGCCTGGAGCACATCCGGAGCCTGGAACTCCTATCCTCTGGGGACTGAGTCGCGCGGGCATGGGGCCCGCGCCAAGGCCCCGGGCTCGCCCATCCCGAGCGACTCGCCATGGGCCGAATGGCGGCTCCAAAATTCGAGCCGGGCAGCAAGTCTCGAAGCGGGGCGAGGCGCAGGGCTCTCTGCAAGTCATACTGTCGCCCCAAAATGTCCAGAGCCCCCGAAAAAACAGTGAGCAATCCCCGACACGACGGTCGCGCCGTAGGCGAAAAACGCACGCTCAGCTTTGAGCGCCATTTCACGCGCAATACGCCCGGATCCGTGGTGGTCTCCACCGGTCACACGCGCGTTCTGTGCACGGCCATGCTGACCGATGGCGTGCCGCCCTTCTTGCAAGGCAAGGGCCGCGGATGGTTGACGGCGGAGTACAGCATGTTGCCCTCCGCGACGAACACGCGCCGCAGTCGCGACCGCGGCGGCAAAGTGGATGGCCGCTCCGTCGAGATTCAGCGGCTGATTGGTCGTTCCCTACGCGCTGTGATGGATTTCAAGGCCATGGGCGAGCGCACGATTTGGGTCGATTGCGATGTGTTGCAGGCCGACGGCGGAACGCGCACAGCTTCGATCACCGGCGCCTATGTCGCCATGTACGATCTGCTCAGTGTAATGAGCAAGAAGCGGCAACTGCGCAGTTGGCCCCTCACGAGTCAAGTCGGAGCCATCTCCGTCGGCATCGTGGACGGTCGCGCAGTCGTTGACCTGGACTACCCCGAAGACAGTACTGCCGAAGTCGACATGAATCTTGTCATGACGTCCGCCGGCGAATTCATTGAGGTGCAAGGATCGGCGGAGGGCAAGCCCTTCGGTAAAGACCTGCTGACGGGAATGCTCGAATTGGGGGAAGCCTCGATCAACGAAATCTTTGCCGCCCAAAGGGCCCTCTTCGAAGAGGAAACCCCGAGTTGACCGTGCAACTGCTACTGGCCAGCAACAACCCCAAGAAGCGGCGCGAGTTTGAAGCTCTACTCGGCCCCTTGGGAATCGAATTGCTTTGCCCGGTCGATGTCGGCGGGCTCGACGATGTCGATGAAGACCAACCGGACTTCGCGGGCAATGCCCTCAAAAAGTCCCGTGCCGCCTCCTCGGAGAAACGGCTATTGGCTTTGGCGGACGATTCGGGACTTGAGGTGGACGCCCTCGGCGGCGCGCCCGGTGTGCGCTCCGCCCGCTTTGCCGGAGAGCCGTCAAACGACGAGCGAAACAACGACCTCCTGCTCGAACGCCTGGGCGATTTGCCTGCCGAGAAGCGCGGCGCTCGTTTCGTCTGCGCCCTGGCGCTAACAGAACCCCGCGGGCGCGCCTTGATTCAAGTGGAAGGCCACGCTCGGGGCCGAATCCTGAAGGAACGGCGGGGAAAGCGCGACTTTGGCTACGATCCCCTCTTCGAGTTTTGCGAAACGGGCCACGCCCAAAGCGGCCGGAGCTTTGCGGAGCTGACTCCCGAGCAAAAGGCCGAGGTCAGTCACCGCGGTCGGGCCGTACAAAAATTCCTCACTCAACTACAAGAGCTGCTCCCCTCCTTGCAAGCAAGCGCTGAATAGCCCGGCGCATCCCACCAACCGTGAATTCCAAACTCATACGCAACTTCTCGATCATCGCCCACATCGACCACGGCAAGTCGACGTTGGCGGACCGCATGCTCGAGTTGACGGGGACCGTCCAGAAGCGCGACATGCGCGCTCAGCTACTCGACGACATGGATCTGGAACGTGAACGCGGGATCACGATCAAGGCCCGTGCCGTAACGATCTATTTTGATCGGCACGGAGAGCGTTACCAGTTGAACTTGATCGACACGCCCGGCCACGTGGACTTCAACTACGAAGTCGAAAAGAGTCTGCAAGCTTGCGAAGGCGCCATCTTGTTGGTCGATGCGGCACAGGGTGTCGCGGCCCAAACCGTGGCCAATGCTTACTTAGCTATTGAAGCGGATCTGACCATTCTGACGGCGCTCAACAAGCTCGACTTGCCCCACGCGCGCCCCGATGAAATTGCCGAGGAAATCGAACATTCGATCGGAATCGATGCGACCGATGCCTTGCAGCTATCCGCGAAGACGGGCAAGGGCGTCATTGAAGTGCTCGAAGCCGTCGTGGACAAGATGCCGCCTCCGACCGGCGATCCCGATGCTCCCCTTCGAGCCTTGATCTTCGACGCCGTCTATGACGAGTATCGCGGCATCATTGTTTACGTGCGCATCTTCGACGGCACGATCAAGAAGGGCATGCGCATCTACCTGCCCTCGACCGACAAGGCTTACGACACAATTGAGATCGGGCACTTCCAACCGAGAATGACGCCCTGCGATCAGTTGGAAGCCGGGGAAGTGGGTTACTTCGTTTCGAACATCAAGCAACTCCACGACGTGCGCATCGGCGACACGATGATCCTGCACAAGGGGCCGAAAGTTGACATGCTGCCCGGTTACCGCGAGCCGCGGCACATGGTTTATGCCGACTTCTTCCCCACGGCCAACGGCGACTTCGAGAAGCTGCGCGAGGCACTGGATACGCTCTCCCTCTCCGATTCGTCTTTTTCCTACGAGCCCGTCACATCAGAAGCGCTCGGATTCGGATTTCGCTGTGGATTCCTGGGCCTATTGCACATGGAAATCGTGCAACAGCGGCTGGAGCGCGAACACGACTTGGACATGATCCAAACGGCGCCGACGGTGACCTACAAGATTCGGCTTGCCGACGGCAGCGAACAGGAAATCCATTCGCCCGGCCAACTACCCAGCCCGGACAAGTTCGAAGCACTGCTCGAGCCCATCGTGCGCGCGACCATTTTGATCCCGGCGGAGTACGTGGGCGTGTTGATGCAAATCTGCAACGACCACCGCGGCCTCTACGTGCGACAGGAGCACCTATCCACCACGCGCGTGCAATTGATTTACGACATTCCCTTGGCCGAAGTTATCTATGACTTCTACGACAAGCTGAAGTCGAGTACGCGCGGGTTCGGAACGCTCAACTATGAACTGACCGGCTTCAAGCAAGACGACTTGGTCAAGTTGCGCGTGCTCGTCAATTCCGATGAAGTCGACGCCCTGTCTTCCATTGTGCATAAGGACCAAGCGGACTTCCGCGGCCGCGCCGTGATCAAGAAACTGCGCAAGGAAATACCGCGGCACATGTTTGAAGTGCCGCTGCAAGCCGCCGTGGGCTCGCGCATCCTGGCGCGCGAAAACATTGCCGCCCTGCGCAAGGATGTGACCGCCAAGTGCTACGGCGGTGACATTTCCCGCAAGCGCAAATTGCTGGAGAAGCAAAAGGCCGGCAAGCGCCGCATGCGCCAAATCGGAAGCGTTGAGATCCCTCAGAAAGCATTCTTAGCCGTACTCGGCAATCAGGAGTCCAAATAGGAGTGAACCCCTCGATTCGCCGGCGCAGCTCTCCCTGGCGCGACAACATCGAGGCCATGACGATGGCGATCATCATGGCGCTCCTGCTCAAGTACTTCTTGGTCGAGGCGTACAAGATTCCCACCGGGTCGATGCAACCGACTTTGATGGGCAATGAGGAAACGCAGGTCTTTGATCGCATTCTGGTAGACAAGCTTTCCTACCGTTTTCGAGATCCGCTGCGCTTTGAAGTCGCCGTTTTCCGCTTCCCCCTGGATCGCTCCAAGAATTTCGTCAAGCGCATCGTCGGCATGCCCGGCGAAGACATACGAATTCAGCATGGAGACCTGTGGACCAGGCCCGATGCAAGCGAGCCCTGGTCCATCTTGCGCCGACCAAGATCCGTTCAGCGGGAGACGTGGAAGCGTTTGGATCGCTTGGATCCCGAAGCGTCGAGCTGGCAGCGAGCGCGAGGCAGCTCCGAATGGGAATTTGAAGGCCGAGAAATCCGTGCGCGCGGAAACGGCCGCGCGAGTTTCTTCGCTGAAGAGGGTTCCATCATGGATATCTACACCCATGGCTATCCCGATGCGCTTTTGGATTCCATTCCCCGGCGGCACGGTCGATCCGGAACCAATCCGGTTGGAGATCTGCGCCTCGAAGCACAGGTCACAGCCTTGGAGGGAACGCAATTCGTAGAGTTCGAACTGCTCGAAGGCGGGCGCACCTATTCCTTTTCCATTCCCGGTCCGAGCGCGTCCAGCGCTTCAGTGGCGCAAATACGCGTACTGGACCCCGGTTGGAGTGAGGAGAGCCAGTCCAGCTTGAAAGCGTCTTCCGGCTTTCGGCTCAAGGCGGGGCAAAGCACGCGCTTGGCCGTTCAAAACCTCGACGACCTGCTGGAACTCGAATGGGACGGCCAAGTCATAGCCAGCGCCGAAGTGCGGCCCTGCCCATTCCCGGAGTCCTACGCATTCATCGCATCTAGAGGTGAGGGCGCAGACTTTGCGGACCTCATGGTTTATCGCGACATCCACTACACGGCGGAAAATGCGCGCGCGAACCAGTTCACGATTCCACCCGGCAACTACTTCATGCTGGGCGACAACACGCAAAATTCCCACGACAGCCGCGAGTGGCATTTTGTGAGCTACGGATACC
>JAJDES010000024.1 GCA_029259675.1 Planctomycetota bacterium | reverse complement strand
CGTCACTTACCGACGGGGGGACGTTACGGCACTGGAAGATGCCGATGCGAGTTACGACCTTGCCGTTGGCGTGTTCGTCTACAACTACGTTGACACAATCCAGATGCGCGCCTCCTTCGGCGAGGTCTTGCGCGTCCTGCGCCCCGGAGGACAGTTTGTGTTCTCGGTGCCGCATCCGGCTTTCTCCTTTATCAGCAAGCAGCAATCTCCGCCCTTCTACTTCGACGTTGGCGGCGCAGGTTACTTCTCCGGCCGGAACAAGCAGTTTCAGGGCGAGATCTATCGTCGCAACGGAACGGCCTTGCCCGTGCAGATGGTGCATAAGACCATCACCGACTATTTCGACGCTCTCCGCGCGGCTGGCTTTTCCGCCATGCCCGAAATTCGAGAGCTGGGCGTTTTGCCCGAACACCTGGAACTGGACCCGGCCTTCTTCACACCCGTCGCCGACGTGCCGCTCCATTTGGCGATACGAGTAGCCCGCTAGCGGCGGACCGCAAAGGACTAGACCCCCTAGTCAGCAGGCCTGAAATCGCATCGTAGACTCCGTTCGCTTGCGAGAGCTTGGGTCTTCCGATTGCGGGGCAAACAGAGTGCGCTCCAGGAAGTTCGCAAGATCCCCGTGCTTCAAGAGAGGGCCAAGCATGTCGTGTCCGAGCTCGCGGCCGGGCATTTCCACCGACAAGCGCTGCGCGCCCGCAACCCGCCCGATTAGGCGCGCAAAGGACTTGTCGCGACGTTTGGCCTTGCAGTAAACAACCAAAGCGCGGGAGCTTTTGTTGCCGCGGTACGAGACCCAACTGTTGAATGCCATCCGTGCGATCTGCCCCACATAGCGCTTGTGCGGAATTCGCCCCGCAATGCTAACGGCTAGTTCGGCTCCTACCCTGCGACCCACCAACATCGCCGGATAACCGCCTGCGCTGCACCCCATCGTTCGCAATCGGGCGTAATTGGAAAGCAACTCCAAGCCCGCAATCCAATGGACCACCTCGGTCACGTTTGTACCCATCTGGGGAACGCCTCCGCGAAAAGCCGTATCCCAAGGATCAGAAAGGATCAAGATGTCGTACTTGCGCGCATCGATGTGCTGCAACAAAACACAATTGGGAATGAACAGGTAGCGGCCACCGCTGATGGCGAAGCAGATCAACAAGGTTTTGTTTTTGCGCTCACCGGGGCCACGATAGTAGGCAGCTGCCGGCGCGAGACGGCTCGATACGAATGGCTCCGGCTCGACCTTGCCGCTTCGTTCCATGTTTCGCTCGAGCTGGTTCAGCCATTCTGAAAGCGCTCTTTCGTATTTCCCCGGCGTGCCCTCAGGAAACAATTTGCCGCGCTGATGCCCGACACTCAAAGCGGCAAGCTCCAACGGTGTAATGCGATTCTCCAAACTGCCGAGCGCCTTGTTTAGGTGAGCGACTGTGCGGCAACCGCGAAGCGCGCGCTTGAAAAGTCTTTCAATCGCCGCATCGGGGTCACTGCGGATTGAGCTCGTTGACTCTTGCCCCCGCCTTGGATCAACCGCGCTTGGATCGACCGCTAACGAGGCTTCGGCGCCCGTGGCGATGACACGCTCCGATTTGGTGCGCTCACGCTCGAGTGGGCTTGGCGTTTCTCCGACTTGCTCAACATCACCAACCCGGCCGGCTCCCACAGCGCCCTCCACATGAGAAACGATGTCGCCAAGTGAGCTGAACTGCATGAATTGCCGCGGCGGGATGACCGCGTCGTGCTCCATTTCGAGCGCCACCATCAATTCCATTCGCTTGAGGGAATCGAGCCCGAGATCCGCCAAGGCAATGTCTTCTCGACCACCTTCGAAGGCCGTCAATAACGACGGCTTTAGGTGCTCGGTGGCATTCGCGTCATCGAGTGCGTTGACGATGGTTGTTCGAACCTGATCAATCGACATGCTTAGCTGTTCAATGCTCGGCCGGAGAGTGATTGACCGAGGAGCGCTTGCGCCTCCGCTCTAAGAATTTTGCCCCCGGAGTTGCGCGGAATCCGTTCGACGATAGTGAACTGGCGCGGGCAACGCAGTCCAACATGACTTCGAACAAATTTCTTGAGGTCGCGCATGTCGGGCGCATCCAAGCCCTTGAGAACCACCAGTGCGACCGGGATGTCGCCGTGAACCGCTGAACTCTTCGGCAATACCGCCGCATCGGCAACCGTCGGGTAGCGGCAAATCTGAGCCTCGATGTCCTGCGGGTAGATATTGATGCTATTGAAAACAAACATGTCGTCGGCGCGCCCGCACAGGTGCAGCCGCTCGGCTTCGTCGAGATAGCCAAGATCTCCAGTAAAGAACCAACCGTCCGCCAGTCGCAATTCGGTCAAGTCCGGTTGATTCAAGTAGCCGTGGAACATGCCCTCGCATCGGATCGCAATCTCGCCCTCTTCACCGGCTGCAACGGCCTTGCGGTCCTTGTCCGCAACGCGAATTTCAATACCGGGTAATGCGCGGCCCACACTCTCCAGGGCGTCGTCGTCAGTTGCATTCGTAAACCCAATCGCACCCGTCTCCGTCGTGCCATAGCCACACTGGAGCTCGCTCGAAACTATTTCGCGCAGCTTTCGCCTCAGAACTGCGGAGACATGCGAACCACCCAGCTTCAAGCGTATCCGGGGCAAATCCACAATATCCGAAACGGCCAAGAGTTCCTGGGCTTGAAAGGCGGACACGTGCAACGTTGTCGTTTTCAATTTCCGGCATTGTTCGACGAGCTGCGCAAATCCTTGTTTTAGAAAAACGTTGGTCGCTCCCTGAGCGACGCAATACAGCCGATGCCGTTTGGCGAAGTTGTGCTCCATCGTGGCCAAGCAGGCAAAACGTTCGTCGGGCCCGGTGATGTGACGCGGCGCTTGCAAAACGAGGCCTGAATCACTGTGACGAACAATCTTCGCCTCTCCCGTCGTGCCAGATGTCGAAAATAGTAGCTCGGCACCGTCTTGTTCATTTGGCGTATGGCAGGGCCCTCGCCCTTGAACTCCGCATTCCGACAGATCGAGTGCCAGTTCCATGCCGGCAACATGGGTGACGCCTGCGGATTGCATCACTCGCTTCCGCTCCTGCGGCGACTCAAAAGTTGGGACGGTGCACGACGTGGCACCCATGTACACAGAAGCCAAACACAGGATCAAGTGCTGTATGTCGTCGTCGCACTGAATACCCACCACTGAGGAGGCTGTCACACCGGCCTTTTCGAGCTGCACAGCCTGAGCCAGCACGCACTGGGCCAACTCCGCATAGGACAAACGAATGTCCGGGCTGGCAACAGCACATGGCTCCGGGCCTAGCTCCGCATGGCGAAATAGGCAACCGATCAGACTTGAAGGCTTACTCATTTTCGTCGCGCAATTTTTGAAGCTTGCGCATTTGGGGCCGCATCGCGACTGCTGCGCACCCCGCCCCTCGCACTAGTCAATCAAACAGTTGCACGGCGCTCGAACCCCTCGAAGGAAATTTTGGTCCCATCGGCCACCACGCCTAAGAAACTACCGATTCAGGCTGATTCTCGCGCCCATCCAGTCCTTGTTAATTCCCGGGCCCTAATCCTGAGCAACGGACCGTCGCCCGTGGAAGAGCACGTAAACGACGGGTATCAAGACCAGCGTAATCAGGGTAGAGCCCGTTAGGCCGCCGACGACCGTGCGCGCCAGCGGTGCCTGGGCATCCGCTCCTTCGCCGACGCCCATGGCGAGCGGCAACAGTGCCAATACGGTCGTCAAGGTCGTCATCAAAATGGGCCGCAATCGTCGGCGCCCCGCTTCGGCGACTGCGGCGCGCACTTCGGCTCCGTCCGCAACGAGTCGGCTGGCTTGATCCACAAGCAAGATCGCATTGTTCACGACAATTCCGCCCAGCATGATGCATCCGATGTAGGTCTGCACGTTGAACGTCGTGTCCGACAAGACGAGCGTTACAAGCACACCAACCGCCGCAACGGGAACGGAC
>JAJDES010000230.1 GCA_029259675.1 Planctomycetota bacterium | reverse complement strand
CACAACCGCTTGTGCGCAATCAACTTGCATCTTCGCGCCGGCGGAGCAGGCCCTCCGAATTAGGCCCCGCCTGCCCGATCACGCTCGAAGCCCACTTCCAAGCTGCTCAGCAACGCATCCAGCCCCTCGAGCGCCCGACTCCTGACGGAAAAACCCACGCAACATAGTCAGTTCACTAGTGGAGCAAGGCTGGGCGCGTTTGTTCGGGTCGGCACCAAATTCGGCCTCTCAATCGGCATCAACCCCCACGGCCCGCTCCAGCGCACTCTCGCCCCATCGCTCGACTCAAAGTCGAGCTGACGACTTTGGGGCGTGTGCCCGAAAATGCCGATGTCGTAGCATGCACGCTGCGGCGCCCCGCGACTGAATTCCATGCCTCCCCTGCTCTCCAGAATCCAACCGCGACTGCGCACACTCTTCAGTCAGCGCGGGGCTCCCGCGCTCTATTGGGTGGCGGCGCTTGGGATGCTCGAATACCTGGGCCGATCCAAGTCCACGGACCTATTCGACTTAATCGGAGTGTGCTTGGTCCTCGTGATGGTGGCCAGCTTGGCGTTCTTCTATCAGCGGCGCCCCATCCCCGTTATCGACTGGCTTCTCGCCAAGTTGCGAATTGTGCGCGGACTATTCGAGCAGCAACGCATTCGGATCGGCGTTGACTATCGAGGCAAGCCCGAACTGCCCGATCGCTTTCCAGCCACGCTGGCGCGCATGGGAGTTACGGCTCTCGTGGGGGTCGTCCTGCTCAGCAGCTCGCCCGACAGCTTCCCCAGCGACTTGCGGCTCTTTCTCAAGTCCGTATCGGGCGCCGTCTACTTGGTGCTCTTGAGCGGACTGTGGGTCACGCTGCTTGGATCTACGCTGATCATCAGCATGTTCCTGGCCGCCGAGTGGAACCTATTACTGGCGCGCATGCTCCCGCACGAAACCCGTCCGGTCGGCTTGCGTTATACGGGCTACTTGCTCGGCTTCGGAGCCGTGGTGCTCATTGCCGGCCATTCCACGCCCATCGTTCCGCTGATTTTGTTGACCATTGCCGGCGTGAGTCGAACATTGTTTCTCGCGTGGAACGGTCCGGGGATCAAGCGCGTGTGGAATGCCGACAAAGCATCCGGATTGCAGGGTTCGATTTCCTCGCGCAAGCTTGAGCTTTGGTTCCTCTGGATTTTGTTCTCGGGCATCTACTGCTTGAGCTTGCTCAGCTTCGGCGATCGCCTGGATCGCATCGGCAGTCAGAACACTTGGTTGACGTTCAATTTGGGCCAGGCCTTCGCATGGTCCGCAAGCCTCTTTGTGACACTTCACAATGTTCAGGCGATCTGGCGCGACATCGCGCGCGCCAAGAACGACCCCACACGTCCGCTCAGACCGCGGCTTTGGGTTTGCAACTCGGGAAGTGAATCCTTGCCCGTAGGGGCCCAAGACATCATCCGCAGCTCCGGCTTCGACATCGCGGGTGAGCGCTCCGCTACGGACGTTCCCGTCAATCTCTTGGATGACTCAAGGGCGGAGCAATTGCGCGCATCGGATTGGAATACGAGCTGGCCCTTGGCCATGCACTCTTCGCAACTTGAGGATGAAGGCCTGGTTTGGAAGCTGGGACGCCGGCACGAGATCCTGTGCAGGCGCGCACTGCGCCGCGGGCTCGAAAGCTTGATCAAAGATGCGCGCGCCAAACTGCCCAAGCAAACTACGGGCTTGTGGGTCAACCCGCACCAACCTCAATTTGAAGGCATCTTGCCCGATGGTGATGCTTCCGAGCTTGAGCAGGAATTCCTGGGGGAGAGCTTCGACCGCAAGTTGCCCCTCGCAGCCCGTTCTCACTTGGCCGGAGTGTTGAAGGCTCTCGACATCGATTTGATCTTCATGGAGAACGCGGTGTCCCTGCGCGCGTTCCGGCGCGTGCTGGGTGCGCTCTGGGAAACCTACGACATCCACGCCGGCAAGCTGCCCGCCGAGGAACGGCACTTTACAGGCATCCTCGGTGTGCGCGTGGTTTTGATCGATGTGGACCTGGGCGGCGATGCGCAACTAACCGGCTACCCAGAGCCCGAGTACGACGAAATCGGACGCGCGCGAATCCTGCACATCTTCCGCGATCGCGGCGGAGACTCACCGGTTGAGTTTGATCCCTCATTGTTCGACTTCACACCCTCGCCCGTTTTGGGCGGCGTGTAACGCAAAACGGGCGGCGCACCCGGTTGGATCCGCCGCCCGCTTGTGCTGAGGGAGAAAGTCTTCTCCGTTAGCCCTGCTAGAAGTGCTGCCGGTTGTTAGTGAGCATCCCCTTCTTCGTTTTCATCCTCCGCACCATGGGTCATTTGATTGAGCGGTTTGAGGAAGGAAAGCAGCAGCACGCCGAACGCGATCGTGAAGGCGGTAATTGCCGTAAAAATCGTGCGCTCGCTGTAATCGCTAACGGATTCGCCGACCAAGCCCGCCAGCTTGTTTCCAAGGCCGGTCATGGCGAAGTACACGCCCATCATCATGGATGCGTACTTGAGCGGTGCCAACTTGGTAATAAACGACAGCGCAACAGGCGATGCACAAAGCTCGCCAATCGTGTGGAAGAGATAGGCCAGAATTAGCCAAATCATTGCGGCACTCGCGCCAACACCCGCCTTGTAAGCCTCGGCGGCGGCATCCTTCACTTTCAGGTTTTCTTCGGCTGAGGCCACTTCGTGAACAGCCTTGGCGATGGCGGCTTCCACTTCAGCCTGTTCCGGCTTTTCTTCGCCTTCATCCACCGTCAAGCTCGCCAAGTAGGTTTGCGCACCTGCCTGCAAGCGAGCAACTTC
>JAJDES010000229.1 GCA_029259675.1 Planctomycetota bacterium | reverse complement strand
GCCGCCGCCCGGGCCGGCGCCCAGCTGTGCGTTCGAAATACAGGAGGCGCCACTTCCTCCGTCAAATCCTCCGGGCCCGCCCGCGCCTCCGCCGACGACCGCCCCTCCATCCATACCGTCAGCACCGGCCACGCCGTTCATGGCAATCGTACCGCTCACCACAATTTCACCTTGGGCAACGAAGGCCAGCGGCAAGTGGCCACGCACGGTTACTTTCGCTCCGGCTTCAATTTCCACATCGCCTGCGAATACGAACAAGGCGACATCGCGGCCCGAGCGATTGACAATGATTCCGCCGGCCACTCCATTGATTGTCAGAAAGTCCGTATCCAAGACGACATCACCCCCGGGCCAAACACCAGTTGGCGTGTATTCGGCCGGGACGATTCGTTTTTGCTGAGCCGTTTCCACCTTTCTGGCGGCGTGGGAACCGGCAGACAGAGCCCAAATCGCCAGGAGCAAAAGTGAGAGTTTGAAGGACTTGTGGTTGAGCATGGAGTCATGGTGGCTGCACTCGCGGGAGCACTGCCTACCCCTGCCATCTCCTTACGCGCCTGCAGACAACAGCGCTTTTGATGAGACGGTCTCCAACCCGCCCTAAGTGCCGACGAATACAGTCATTAGAAGCCGCGCCGATCACAGGCTCAGCGCCCCCACGGATCAAGTCGGGCCCATTCTGTGGCCCCGTCAGCTCAATCGGGGCACTCAAGCCCTGGGAACGAATTCAGCAATCCCCGTGGCGCAATCCGGCCCAAGTCACACACAAAATGACCTGGGCAACCCCGATTGCAATTCCCGGGCTCCCAACTTTGGTGATGCCATGTGAACCAAGGCTTTCCAAATTCATTGACTCCCGCGGCGGACCAGCTCGAAGGTTTTTTGAAAGCGTTGCAACGCGCGGGAACGCGCCATTACGAGTGCGTCGTAGGAAATGCCCAGTCGCTGCGCCTGGCTTTCGAGCGCAAGCCCATCGGCCGCCCATGTCACAAGTTCCCGGTCGCGCGGCAACAGGAGCGCCAAGGTTTGCGCGGCAACCTCCAGTTGCTCGCGCCGATAGGCAAAGGTCGACGGCCCGGTTTGGCTCGTCGCCGCGTCAAGCACCGCTCCGCTGGCAGAACCCGTGCGCGTCCAATCCAAACGCAACACCTTGCCTGAGCTCCGCTTGAGCGCTTGCCAGTAGCGCCATCGGTCGGCCAAGTGCCTGCGAGCAACGCGAAACACAAAAGCGCGCGTTTCGGCCTCACCGATGTATTCAAAGCCCGCCGCGCCCCCGAGCACTTCCAACACAATGCTCTGGGCCAGGTCATCTTCATTTTCCCGTGCCAGCAGGTTGGCGCCGGCGTGCTTTCGGGCGAAGCCGACCAACTCGGGGCGCATCGCTGAAACTTGCTTTTCAAGTGCGCGCTCGCCGTGGGCACTCATTGGTCGCGCTGCGTTTGGTAGCACAAACGAAAGCCTGTTTGCCCAGTACTAAAGTGCGGCTGATAACCATTTCCGCCCGAGATGCGCGTGACCTCGGCTTCGCCTTGGCCCCAAGCCCCGCCCCCTGCAGTGCGCATGTTCCGGTTCTTATCGAACCATTCGTCCTGCCATTCCATCGCCCCTCCGCACAGGTCGTAAATTCCCCGCAGCGTTTCATCTACCGGATACCTCAGCACAGGTTCGGGACTCGCAATCGGCCGCGAAAAGCAAGAGTTTGACCAGTGCGGGCGAAAACGGTCGCCCCACGAGTACTTGAAACCCGAACTCGTGCACGCAATTTGGCTGTACTTGGGAAGTGAAAAAAGACCGCCTTGGCCCGCCGCGCGAGCTCGCTCGGTCTTCCACCGCGCGAAGGCCTGCGCATCATCCCAAGAAACGGCAATAATCGGCCAGTCCACCCGCCATTCGTTTCCGATTTGATACAGGCCGCTCGCATCGCGCTGCCAATGCCCGCCGGAAGCAACATTGGTGAACTCGCGCGGAAAGCGCAGCGGCGTATCTGCAGCGTCAATTAACGCCAACGTTTGCGGATCGTTGAGAAACTCCAGGTACTCGGCACAGGTAACCTCACGCTCCATCATCCAAAAGTCCGGCTCGCCACTGGCCACCACGCGCACAAAGCCCTTGGGTGTTGAACCCACCGGCAACAGCTCGGCTTGCAAATGACCGGACGCACCGAGAGCCAGGCTCGGAGTCAGGCGCAGCTCTTCCATGCCGTCCATGCGCAAAATCGCGACATAACGCCCCGCCTCAAGCTCAACCTCAAAGGGTGTCTCGCCAAGCAAGCTGCGCGTTGAAAGTAAATAAGGCTTGGCCGTTGTGCGCAGCTCCAACCCCGGCGGCAAATGCAGATTGAGTAGTTCACCGTTTCGGTAAACGAGCGCGGGCACATTCCCAAGTTCCGCCAGGGCCTCCGCATTTACGAATTTAGCGCCCAATTCCGCCAATGAAGCTCCGACCACACTGACTTGTTCGCCGCCGCGTTCCAGCTCAAACACTCGCAGAGGTCGCTCGCCGTTTTCGTCAATGTCAAGCGGACCGGCAAGTTGCTCCAAATCCCAATCGTCGCCAACCTCGATGCCGTCGATCGCCAACAAGCGATCCAAGCGCCAAATCGGACCGGCATCGTTTGCGGCGAACACGGCCCCCTCAATTTCATGCCCGGCCAGTTCGACAATAAGGTCCTGCAACATGAGTTCGCCCGCGGGCCGGACCACTCGCAAAGCCCAAGTTCCAGGCCGTGTCAACGCAGGCTGATCGCCAAAGGGCACCGGAACGATGCGCGGCTCGCCACCCTCAAACAACGCCGATTGCTCGCGCAATCGAAACAAGTGCACTTCGGCGCCCGGCGGGTCGCTCTCAATCACAACTTGGGAAAAGGGATAGGCGCGCGCGCGTACGGCCCCATCCCGATCAACAGTGCTCAATAAATTGTCAAACAGCCGCATGGAGGCGACGTCCGATGTCACTTGGGCTTGCTCCAACTTCGCCAAATAGAGTTCCGCATGCACCGCATCCAAACCGCTTACGTTTGCGTCCAATCGTTCGGCTGCGCGCAATTGATCCAGGATTTCGTAAAAAAGCGACTCATGCTTCAGCTTCAACTCACCGATTTCGGTTTCTCGCTGGTCGAGGAAACCCAATTCGCTTGGAGATAGGTAGCGAGCTTCTAGCCAATCGCTCAAGTCTTTCACTTCAGCTTCGACTTCTCGAACCTCGTTGCGTTGGGTGCGAAATGTTTCGACGCTCTCTCGCGCGGCCTGTACCAACTCAAGCGCTCGATGCTTCCGCTCTCGCGTTTCCGCCCGCATTTGAGCAATAAATAGGACAACGGCTCCGATCGCCACCAACCCACCGGCCACAAGGGAAGCCGCGCTGGTCCGGTGCCTGCGAGCCCACTTCCACGCGCGCTCAAACCCTCCGGGCGGGCGAGCTTGAATCGGGCGAAACTCAAGAATGGCTTCCAGGTCGTCCGCGAACTCAGCGGCGCTGCTGTAGCGTCGCTCGCGATCTTTCTCGATGGCCTTGCTGACCACGACTTCAAGATCTCGCCCGATGGCCGCGTTCCGGCGGCGCAATGGCGGCGGCTCTTCGAACAGTACCCGTTTGAACACGCGCTCGACGGTATCGGCCTTGAACGGCGAGCTGCCGGAAATCGCGTGGTACAGCGTGACACCGAGCGAATACACATCTGTACGCGCATCCAATTCGGCCGGACCGGACACTTGCTCCGGCGATGCATAGGTCGGCGAACCAATGAACGCTTCGGTCAAAGTCGCTCCATCCCCCAAAATGTCACGCGTCAAGCCAAAATCGACCAAGACGGCATCGCCGCGGGACGTCACGCGAATGTTCGAGGGCTTTACATCGCGGTGCAAGATCCCGGCCGCATGGGCGCACTCAAGCGCCCGCGCTATCTGCGCCGCCCAATGCACAACTTCTCCAATGGCCACCGCTTCGCCACCCTCGGCAGCTTCGCTCAATACTTCGGACAAACTGCGTCCGGCGATCAGTTCCATCGCCGTGTACCAGCGGCCCCCGTGCTCGCCAAAGTCATGAATCCCCACGACATTGGGATGTTTGAGCCTAGCTAGCGCGCGCGCCTCACGCCGAAAACGCTCCACCGCAACTTGGGAACCGAGCATGTCCGCTCGAATCAACTTCAGCGCAACCAAACGATCAAGTGACTCTTGCCGAGCCATGTAGATCGTTCCCATCCCGCCGCGCCCGAGCTCATGCATCAGGCAGTAATCACCAATTCGCTCCGCCGGCAATCCCTCGGGCGTATTCTCCCGAGTTTCCAAGCCTGCGCAAAACAACCGATACATGCCCTCGAGTCGAGAGCGCAACGCGCTACCCGAAATCCCCTTGCGATCCAGAAACTCACCCGGCTGCTCTACTTCTCCGCCGAGCGCCGCGTCCAAATACTCTTCGTACAACGCCTCATCCGGCGAGTCCGCTTTGAACTCCTCGGCATCCAAACCGTCGTTCGGTGTCGAATCCAAGCGCTAATCCGCGCGACGCGCTTCCGTGCCCAGGCTCTCGGCCAACATGTCGATGTGAATGTTGAGTCCGGCATCAACACCACCTCCAAGGATCATCATCACCCGAAAGATCGGTGCAACCAAGCCATCCGATTCAATGTCGGTTCTGCCTGCGATCGTCAAACGACAGCCTTCGCCTGCGGGCTCGAGCTCGTATTCCCAACGCCCGCCCATATTAATCGAGCCGGAACTCATCTCCCGTACCATGCGCCCGGGG
>JAJDES010000228.1 GCA_029259675.1 Planctomycetota bacterium | reverse complement strand
GGACACGCAGCCGTTTGCGGCAGCAGTGGCTCAATCTGATCCCAATCCTAGCGTCATTCTCCCGCCATGGCACAGATTCGGCTCGGCTCGGCCCTGGGGGCCCCAAGGGCAGGAATTTGGCCCCGCGCACCGACGCCTTTGGCCTCCATCAGCGGGAGACCTGCCGCCCAGTGCACGCCGGAATTGCGGCCGCCCCCAGCCCGGATTCACTCTTGCTCGAGAGGGAGCGCTGGCCGATCCGACTCCGGCTCCCTCCAAGCGCGGAGCCGTCCACTTCCCAATAACAAGTGCGAGCTCCCGGTACGGACAAACCGAGAACTCGCACATGGATTATCGGCGCCGAGCGAAAAAGGCCGCTTGGGTATCGCCCTTCAAGCGAACCGCTGCGCCCGCTTCGCAAGCGCCCTAGAGTTCGGTGAAGTGCCCCATGGGCAATTCGTTGTCGACCTCAATGTTTTCGAATCTCCACAGGGCGATCAGCTTGGACTTCTTGTTGGGCAACTCCGGTGTCCTCCACTCCAAACGACCGGGAAAGCGGATTTCATTCACTGTGGTGTAGTCGGATAGGAAGATCGAATACTGAAGCGGGTTGCCCGCCTCCGGATCCACGGCGTGATGGTCGATGCGCATGACGGTGCCGTCGCTCGAACTGCCGTCCGCATTGCGCAACCCGTAGTACAGGCGGTAAACACCCTTCAGCAGCCGCGAGGGGTGGAATTCATAATCGGCAGCAAGGTAGGTCATTTCGCCCCGCTTGCGTTCACCCTTGAACTTGGCGCGAAAGTCCGGTGAATCGGGCTTGTACAGGAGATCGAATAGCTCAAAGAGTTTTTGTGTCTCTTCAATCGTGCCGGCCAACAGCTCGGGGATTTCGCGCTCTTGTCCGTCGACCCACGTACGACCGGAAAGCTCGCTGACGTTGCCGATCTTGACGTACTTGCGCCCTTCCAACTCTTCAGAAATACGTGCGTGGCGAGTCTCGCCATTAAAAAGCACATCCACGTGGGCTGCGGGTTGCTCCAGGGGTCCCTCCTTCGTGATTCGGTGCGGAATCATGTCGAAAGAGAAATTATTCAGCGCTCGCAACCGCTCCAAGCCGCCGTTCATCTCGCCGTAGATGACAGCCAGCTTTTCCATCGGAGTGAAGAGAGCGAACTCCGGCGGCGGCTTTTTGGTCTCATCTTCTTTCTCCTGCTCTTCCCCACCCTCCTGTGGGATCTCTTTCCCAACCTTCTGTGGGATGGGGTTGAGCGCGAGAGAATGGTCCGAGGCGAGGGATCCGCAGCCCAAGGAGGCCAGGGCCAAGGCTGTGTGAAGAAGCTCAATCATGGTTCCGCTCGATTAGCGTCGCTGTGTACGTCCGAAAGATGGCGAAGAGGCCGGGCAGGCGCCGCGGCGCTGAACATCGGCCAGTGGAGCTGAAGCCCGACACTATAGAGGATCGGGTCCCAAGCACGGTTCCCTTGGCTCAGAAGGCCCGCTTCCGAACCCGACGAGCCCCAGCGGGGCCTGCCGTCCCCGGGTTTCCCGGCCGCTTGCCATGCCTGTCCTTGCTCCCCGATCCGCGCAGGGGCGCGGACTCCGAACCGCGGTCCCCCCCCGACATTGCCAGGCGCCGCACAGCCCGGAACAATGGGCGCTGTGAGCAAGTTCGACTCGATACGTGAAATAGCCAAGGAAGTTGGCTTCGATGAGGTGGGCTTTGCTCCGCTGCAGCCGCCGCGTGCCGCTGAAAAATTTCTGCGCTGGTTGGACGCGGGTCACCACGGCGGCATGGAATGGCTCGTGCGCCAAAAAGAGCGCATCGTGGACCCCGCCAAGGTCTTTGGTGCGGGCGGCACCGTGATCAGTGTGGGACTGGGGCATGCGCGCGCGCCGATCGAACTCGAAGGCGGCGGACGCATCGCTCGCTACGCCGGTGGACGCGATTATCACAACAAGCTGGGACGCATGCTGCGCAAACTCGGCAAGCGCCTGGTTCAGGCGGGAATATCGCAGCGCTATCGGACGGCCGTAGACGCCGCGCCCTTGCTGGAGCGATCGCACGCCGCCGAAGCCGGACTCGGCTTCGAATCCAAGTCCGCCAACTTGCTCCATCGCCGCTGGGGTCCCTGGCTCTTCCTGGGCGAACTCCTGGTGGACATCGAGTATCAAGATGAGGGCGCGGGGCCCGCTCCGGGGTCCTGTGGAACGTGCACAGCCTGCATCGATGCCTGCCCCACGGATGCCATTCCCGCGGCGGGCGTGGTCGATGCGCGCAAGTGCATTAGCTACCTGACGATTGAGCTGCGCGGAGCCGTGCCGCCGGCCCTGCGCGAAGCCAGCTCAGAGTGGGCCTTTGGCTGCGACATTTGCTCCGAAGTGTGCCCCTGGGGCAACCGCGCCCCGGACGCATCCGCTCGTTACGGGACCCATGCGCGCATTGAATCGGGCAACCTGATCGACTGGCTTTCTCCGCGATCCGAGGATCAGTTCAAGCAGGAATTCAATGGGTCGCCTTTGCAACGGCCCAAGGCTGATGGACTGCGGCGCAACGCGGCTGTGGCCATGGCGCGACAACCCTCAGAGGAAAGCCGCGATGCCCTGCGAGCGGCCCTCACTCACGATGACTCGGTGATCGTGCGCGATGCCGCCGCCTGGAGCCTCGAGCGCGCGCACGCCCAGGACGCGGGAGTCCGCGGGCTTTTGCGTTCCAGTTTGAGTAACGACCCCGAGCGTGCGGCACTCACCGATGGCTGTGCCGATTTGAGCCAGGCCTAGCGGCGCCACACCGGCGTCGGATTGGCGCAACATCTCCACGAAGTTGTGGTATTGGCGCAACATCCGCGCGCAAAGCCCGTGCCTGCATGGGCTTAGGTTGGTCACTCAGATGGATACGGCGTCTCTGGCGCTCCATTGCGCGCGATCGGGCCCTTCGAGCTGTTGGATTTTCTCCACACAGCGGCCAATGAAGGAGCCTCGGGAATCGGCCTAGAAAGTGACGCAAGTCCGTACTAGGTAATGACTTGCCCAAACATCCCGGATCCGAATCTGCTTGGCAAGGCGATTGCGCTTAGCCCTCTGTCCGATCGACCACCGACCTGACCGAGAACGCAAGAATGACCATGGACAAATCTAGCTTCTACGACGACCGCAAGTTCTGCCCCTCCTGCAACGGCTACCAGCCCTACTTGATGAGCATGGATCATTCATATTGCGTCGAGTGCGGCGGCACGGTTCGCCTCTTCTCGAAAGACGACTGGGAGACCTTCAACGAGAACATGAAGGCCAAGCGACCCAAGGGTGGCCGCCCCCGCAAGAAGAAAGATCAGAACAAGGAGTCCGCCTGATTCCCCCGGCCGAGCGTTATGCTCGGCTCGTCCCACGGCACGGTGGGACATCCTTTGGATGGATTCGAAGGAATCTGAATACCGGGGCCCTGTCATCACGACGGGGCCCCGGTTTTTTTGTACCCAAGTTCACTGGGTGAACAAGTCCGTGGCGTTCGGACCACAGCTGGCACCACCTCAGCTGGCTCCACCCCAGCTGGCTCCACTGCAGCTGGCCGCAGCTACTGATCGCAATTACTTGCCGGCGAGTCGGAAGTACTTCTCGCTGGCCTGAATGTAGCGCTCCGTATCCTTGGTCTTGCCGTAGAAAAGGCGCAAGAAGTTCCATGCCTCCGCATCCTCGGGGCAAGCTTCTTCCATTTCGTTTGCCAACACTCGGGCACCCTCCACATCGTCGAGGCTGAGCAGCAAATCGATGGAGAACTTGTAGAGCTCGACCTGCGAAATTTCCGCGGGCGCCAGGGACGTCGCCGCCACAAGGGCGTCGCGCGTGCCGTCCAAGTCACCGACTTGGCTCAACAATTCCGCAAGACGCACATACAGGCCGTATTCGCTCGGCCGATAGAGCAGCTGCGCTTGCACGGCGCGCACATCCTGGGTCAGGGCGTCCAATTGCCTCCAATGCTCACGTATTTGCTCAGCGCGCTCTTCCTGGCCCAAATCGAACAGGATTTGCGAGAGTAGGTACCAGGGTCGCGGAGTAAATGGATCGATTTTTGTCGCGTTCTCGGCCACGGCCAAGGCTTCTTCGACGCGATCCTCTTCGAACAGGATCTGAGCTTTCCACGTCACCGCTTCGGCGTGTTCCGGGCGCAATTCCAAAACCTTGTCGAGCAGCTCGAGCGCTTTCTCGTTGATTCCAATGCGGTGGTAGCAAAGGGCCAATCCGCGCAGGGCTTCGACACTTTCGGGCACACCCTCAAGTACGACCTCATAGTGTGCGCGAGCCTTTTCGTAACTCCCCAAGCTGTAGTAGCAGTGGGCCAGCGCCTGGGTTCGCATGACTTGCGTGGGCGCATGCAGACAAAAACGTTCGAGCACTTCGGCGGAATCACCGTAGCGGCGCAGCCGGAAATAGACCGTGCCCATTTCGAGCAGCGCCGGCGGAAAGTCCGGTGCTTCGTTCAGAGCGCCGAAGAGGGCTTCCAAAGCGGCGGGAAAATCGCGCTGGTTGTAAGCCACATTGGAGAGCTTGAGATAAGGCAAGACGCTCGGCGGCACTTCTGATTGAACCAACAATCCGTCCTCGTCGAATAGCTTGGCCCAACGATCCGATGCGGCATGCGGCAGTTCGCTCGGCACGCGCTCCAGGATTTGCGAGATCTGTGGGTCCCCATCCGGATCCTGCATGCAGGCGGCGGGTGCGCCCGCCAAGCAGCACAGGAGAACGGCGATTTGCGCGCATATCGTGAGCGCGAGCGGCAGATGCCAAATCGTTGCTTTAGGACCCATTACTTCGCCTGCTCCGATAGTAGGTGGCGTTGATCGACGGCCAGATCTGTGTGCACACTCTCCTGTCCCGATGGCCAGCGCACGCGCACCCGATCCAATTTTGTCGCGCTCCCCAACCCGAAGTGGACCAACGCCGGTTGAGCCGCCTGGAAACCGGCGGCCGTGCGCATCTCCGCAACAAAGCGACGCTCGCCGACCTCGACCGTTACCGTTGCGCCCAGGGCCTGCAGATTTTTACCTTGGCCCTTCAGCTCCACTTGCAACCAATGCCCGCCCTTGCCGCCCGCTTGGGCGGACCGGTTCATGAGCAAGTGCACCGCACCATTCATTTCCAGCGCAACGATGTCCAAGTCGCCGTCCGCGTCCAAGTCCGCAACGGTTCCCGTGCGCGAAACGTAGGGCGCGCTATTTGAAAGCAATTCCTGGTCAAAGCGTCCCTCGCCGTTGTTGCGATAAAAGTGATCGGGTTGGGCGTAGGAAGTGTCTGAGCCCGGAGCATCCGCTTGGGGATAGACGTGACCATTGAGCGTGAACAGGTCGAGATCCCCATCCAAGTCGAAATCATAGATGCCGGTTCCCCAGCCCAAGTATTGGATACTCGGTCCGGCCAAGCCGCGGCTGGATCCCAGCTCTCGAAAGCGAACGGAATCGCGACGCTTGCGCGAGCTGTAGAAGGCATTGGGCTCACCGGAGAAGTTAGTAGCAAAGACATCCTGAAAACCGTCGCCGTCGATGTCCGCCACGCCGATTCCCATCCCGGCCTGCTCCTTGCCGTTGTTATCAAGCGCCGCGCCCAAGCGATCGCCGCGCTCCTCGAATTTGCCCTTCGTGTTGATCCAGAGATGGTTGGGGGTTGAGTCGTTGGTCACATACAAATCCGTATCGCCGTCGGCATCCACATCCAATGTTGTGATACCCAAGCCAAAGCCGGCCGCGAGCGGGTAGTAGCCGGCTTGCTTTGATTGCTCGACGAAAGTCCCGTCGCCCTTGCCGCGGTAGAGCTGATCGTGCACAGGACTCAGGCCCTCCGGTCCGCACATCACGTTTTGACCTTTCCAGCGGCAGGCCCCGTCGCTGCGACTCTTCACTTCATCGGGATAGAAGGCCAAGTAATTGACGACCGCCAAATCCAACTGCCCATCCTGGTCATAGTCGAGAAAGGCTGCGCTGGTGCCCCAACGCTTGCCCTTGAAGCCAGGCTTGGGCGCGGGTTTGAAGCCCTTGCCCGCATCTCCGAGGAAGAGCTGATCGGCGCCCCATTCGGTCACAAACAGATCCAAGTCCCCGTCGGCATCCACATCTCCCGCAGCACCGCCCATGGCCCAGCGCGCCGAGGGCAAACTCCACTTGGAATCCGCTTCGCGAAAGTCGGCCTTGCCCCCGTTGAGGAAGAGACGCGAGGGGCGACCGGGCTGGCCGGCCTGGGCCTGCTCTAGGGTCGAGCCGTCGATCACCACCAGATCGGTCGAACCGGATCCGTCAAAGTCGCCCAACACCAGACCGCCGCCGTTGACCTCCAAAATGAAGTTCTTCTCCGGCGACCCGCAAACCGTTCGCACCGGCTGCGGCTTGCCACCTTCCTTGGTAGGAACGCTCAGCAGCTTGTCCTCGAACAAGGGTGACGGCGAGACGATCGGCACGTCTTTCTTGTCCGGCTTCTCGCCCGGCTCGTCGGGCTTTGCTGACGCGGTGGCGGACGCTCCGGAGGCAGCGCTCGGGGCCTGCCCAGGGAGCCCCTGGGGATGGGTCATGCCGGCCAGGCCGGCGGCGAACACGTGGGCGATCGAGAGGAGTGAATAATGCATAGGCTTGGTTTTCAGCCACCTACGTTAGACACGTCGACGGTGCAGCGCGAGTCCGCAAAAGAATGCGTCCCCTCCTCTCGGCCGCTCTGCGCTACTCGACGCGGATCGGTCCCAGTTGAAGCCGTTCGCCGGTGTCGGCCTTTAGGGACAGATCGTCACGCGCAGGCCGTTGGAGTGCTCCCAGACATCCGGACCGA
The DNA here is from genome assembly GCA_029259675.1 of Planctomycetota bacterium. GTDB lineage: Bacteria > Planctomycetota > UBA1135 > UBA1135 > JAJDES01. The sequence continues at coordinate 4,145 of JAJDES010000228.1, read as the reverse complement.
CTGAGATCAGACCTGAGCTCTGCCAATAGAGATCCAAGCCCACGAGGCTGCCGTCATTGGGGAAGACCACATTGAAATTCGAAGCGCCCGCGTTCACCGGCCGAACTTTGATCGTCACCAGCTGAAAGGGGTCCAGCAAGGAAATCCCGCCCAGGAAGGGGTTGTTGTCGGCGGCCAAACCGATGCCGTAAACAGCCAGCACGCCGGTCACATTGGTGGAGGCCGCGCTGAACGCTTGGCCGATGCTGGAGGACCCCACACCGTCCAAGTCGATCGTGTTGGTCGGCGACGCATTCAACCCGTACTGGGTCCAGCCATTGGGTGAAATGTCCACCAAGCTTGAGTCGACCGTGGAGAGGAATCCGGCGTCATCGATAAAGCGCAGCTCATAAGCCAACTGCGTCGCCGCTCCGGACAGCGTGTCCGCCATCTCGATGCGCCAAATGCGATCCCCCATGTAGGTCGGCGTCGCCGTGTTCGATGACCCGGTCACCGTTACCGTTCCGGTCATGCCGAAGGTCAAGTGCGGGATGCAAAAGTAGGTGTAAACACCTGGGCGAACAAAGGTGTAGGAATAGGTGTCGCCGATCCCCATGCCGCCCGAGTTGAAATTAAAATCAGTGGTGCTGCTCGTAACCGTGTGAACCGTCGTGTTCGGATTGTCCCAGGTAACCGTGGTTCCGGCCGCAACGGTGATGTTGGCGGGCGAAAAGTTCAGGCCGACCATGGTGACGAATACTTCCTGGGGCGAAGTCAACAGGACGTACTCCGCTTCCGCGTTCATGTAGTCGTTGCCGTCGTCGAGCACTTGATCCCGAATCCGCGCGTGCGCAACCCAAGGTCCGGTTTTGTGCACCGGGCTCGGCAAGGATTCTCCGTCAATGGCGGGAAGATAAAGATCCCCCGATCCGGTATTCAGGTAGAGCTTGTTGTCCCAAGCGGTTGAACTTCCGTCGCGGCCCTGGGCCGTGATCAGGTCGTACGCGCCGTCACCATCCATGTCCGCCAGCTCAATCGCTCGGGTCGAATCCACGCCGGCGGGGAAAACACCCGCTGCGCTGCTGAACCCTAGACCAATGAGGTTGCGCAACATGCGCTCGGAACTGCTTGCCGATCCGATCACAACGTCCAAGTCTTGGTCGCCGTCATAATCCAAGAGCCCGATGTCTCCGTCCAATCCGCCGGCGAAGGCTCCATTGGGCGAGAAACCCAGGGCGCCGCCGGCGAGCGAGTTCTCGAGCGGGCCCACAGCGGATCCCCCGATACCGGTGACAAAAAGGTCGCTGTCGCCGTCCTCGTCGAAATCTCCGGGCTCAACAGAATTTACTGCCGTGCCCGTGGAACCGATCAAGGCCGAAGCGTCGCTGAAGTTGCCCGCGCCGTCGTTTAGCATCAATTGATGCCGCGGCTCCGTTGCGTTGCCCGTAATGCCGATGACATCCAAGTCGAAGTCGCCGTCAACGTCGACAAGTTGCAATTCCCTTTGATCCGTGCGCGTGGGCGGATTCCAAACTTCAAGCAAGTTCACTTTGCTGAAGAAGCCCGAACCGTTGTTCGTATAGAGGTGCGGCACGCCGCCGCCGCCTCCACTCAGCAAGGCTCCGCAATCGTTGACGACCAAATCCAGGTCGCCGTCATCGTCCAAGTCTCCGAAGCGCGCTGCAGTTGAGTTGAAGGTCAGGAACAAACCGCGCGAGGAACTTTCCTGATTGAAAAATCCGGGCGAGCCCGCGCCCTGGTTCACGTACAGGGAAGGTGCCCCGGAACCCAAGGCGTTGGCGAACAGGGCATCCATCCAACCATCGCCTTGAATGTCGCCGCTGATCACATCGCGCGCCACGCTCGACTTGACGCCCAACCTCGAGACGCTCTGATCCGAAAACTGCCCCGCGCTGATTTCCAGTTGATTGATGATCAAGCGGTGCTGCTCCGGGGTACCCGGGGCCACGCTGCCGCCGCCTTCGGCGAAGAACAAATCCAAATCACCGTCCTGATCGACATCCACCGCTTCCACGCCCTCGGTCCAGCGACTCCCGGCGGGGATGGACCCGACGCTCTCTTGAAACTGCTGCGCCGAAGTTAGGCCGGCTACGCAAAACAGAGCGGCCGGAAGAAGCAGGCATCGAAGGCCCGTGGAGGAAGAGAATTCGTCTCGCATGGCTGACTGGGAATATGGGTGGCGAAGAGAATTTGCTGACTTGGACTTGATGGAGCGCGATCGCAAGCGAACCAAACCCGCAGGGCTCATTGCCGAGCCCCCTGCTCTACGCTTCCAAACTTGTTTGGAGACGAATACGGATCAAAAACGCCTGGAAGCCGGAGCCAAGCTCCCCGGTAGTCTCCAACGCGATTCGGAGCACAGCTATGCCCTGCTGGGCACATCCGCGCTCCGATTATTTTGTTCGCAACCCGCCCCCAAATGGATTCGGGAGCGGGTGAAGTTTCGGCCTCCTTAGAAACCGACGGTCAACTGCAGGCCGTTGGAGTGCTCCCACACATCGGGTCCGACGGTCACCAAAGATGAGACCTGGAAGAAGATGTCGAGCCCGACCAGGGTCGCGTCGTTGGGGATCAAAACCGGCTGGGAAGCCGTGCCGCCGCCGGCACCTTTGATTTTGAGGGTGATCAGCGCCAGCGGATCGATCAGGCCGACTCCGCCCAACAGGGGGTAGTTAGCTTCGGCAAGGGAAATGCCGAAGAAGGCAACCGCACCGGTGATGCTGCTGGCGTCGGCACTGAATGCCCCGCCGATGCTGGAAGATCCGGCGCCCTGCAACACGATCGTGTTGGCCGGCGAAGCCCCTAAGCCATACTGGAAGTAGCCGGGCTCGACGATGGTGACCAATTCCGATTCACTCACAGTCGTGTTGCCGGCCCAATCCGTGAAGCGCAGCTCGTAGGCAAGCTGAGCACCATCACCGGCGGCCGTGTCCGTCATTTCGAAGCGGTACTGACCGACGCCGCTGTGCACCGCTTCAGCCACGGTGCTGCTGCCGGTCACCGTGACGGTGCCGAGCATGCCGAAGGTCTCGTGCGGGATGCACTTGTAGGTGTAAACACCCGGGCGCACGAAGGTGTATTCGAAGACCGCACCCATGCCCATGGCACCCGAGTCAAACGAGTAGCCGTCCGTGGTGCTGGTCACCGTATGCACGGTCATGTTCGGATTGGTCCAACGAACAGTCGTTCCTGAGGGCACCACGATGCCGGCCGGTGAGAAGTTCAAGCCGACCATCGTCACATCCACGACCGGCTGCGGAGCCGTCAGCACGTTGTACTCAACCGAAGCCGTCAACCAGTCGTTGCGGTCGTCCATGACTTGGTCCTGGACACCGGCGCGCACAACCCAAGGGCCGTCGTTGTCGGGCTGCCCGGTCAAGGGCTCAATCGCGCGAATGACGGGGGCCAAGTTGTCGGCGCTGCCGCCGTTGAGATAAATCCGGTTGGTGAAGCCACCGCTTTCGCCCTGGCCGGTGACCAAATCGTAGTCACCATCGTTGTCGAGGTCGGCAATAGCGATATCCAAGGTGGAATCGCTGATTTGCTCAATAATCGAGTTGTCCTGGGTGAAGCTCAATGAGCCATTGTTGCGAATGGCCTTCTCGCGGCTGCCCAAGGAACCGACGATGATGTCGTAGTCGCCATCATTGTCGTAATCGATGAGACCGATTTCATTGTCGTCTTGACCACTGAGGGTGGAGCCGTTTTGAAGCGACAGAGCTCCGTCCGGGATCAAGCGGTTCTCCTGGTGGCCCTCGGCGAAGCCGCTCAGGCTGGTGTAGAAAAAGTCGAGGTCCAGGTCTCCGTCCAAGTCTCCCACTTCAGCTTCGTAAACGTTGCTGCCGGTGGAATCGATTAGGGAGGAACTCTCGGTGAATACGGCCGAGCCGTCATTCAAAAGCAGAGTATGCGTGGTTCCGCTATTGGAGTGCCGGTTGAACCCGATAACGTCCAGGTCCCAGTCGTTGTCGATATCCGCCAGTTGGATGTCCATTTGCGCGCGCTTGACGGGCGCATTGAAGTTGGCGGCGTCCTCGGTGAAATCACCTGTGCCGTCGTTCAAGTAAAGGCGACTCTCATCCCCTGCTCCGCCCAAAAAGCTCGAGCCCGAATCGCACAGCACCAAGTCCAAGTCGCCGAACATG
>JAJDES010000227.1 GCA_029259675.1 Planctomycetota bacterium | reverse complement strand
ATCGGCGGGTACTTCATGGGCAAATCTCAATCGGCAGGATACGCCCAAGTGGGGCTGGGCTTCCCGGCGACGGCCAATTGCTGACTGGCAATCGTGGGCGAAATTCTAGCCTGTGCAAGGCGCCCTCTGGGGATCAGCCCCGATCAGCGCTCCTTGCGGCGCAAGTCGCCCTGGAAACGGCCTGGCTCGCAGGGCCGCCATGGCCATCGGATAGCAGCAGCCGACTCCAAACAGCACGCAAGCGAGAACGCGCGCTCCTTGCTTGGGAGCTGTCACCGGCAGGGAGAACCCAAACCGCCCAACGCCCGCTAGAGCCGCATCGGCATCGGAGATTGCCGCTTGCGGAGCGCGAGTTCGGGACTCCTGGGTTCCTGATTGGATCCCTTACTAGAACTCGCGATTGAGATCCGACCCGCTGAGCAAGCGCGGCTTGATATAGAAAACCACATACGCAGTTTCCTTGACCGTGAACTTTGATTTGAAGAGCCAACCCAAGAGCGGAATGTCCCCCAGGATCGGAACTTTGCGCTCCTGCTCCACATTGCGCTCGTTCTTCAGCCCGCCCAGGATCACGGCTTGGCCGGGCCGCAAATACACATGTGTGCGCACGGCGCGGCTGGCGATAATCGGAGTCACCACCGGTTCATTGGCGTTGGTCACAAAAGTGACGCTGCTACCCGCATCCTGGGAGGCTTCAATATCGATATTGAGCGCCAACGTGCTCGTTCCGACGACATGGGGAACGATGTACAGACGCACTCCGACTTCCTTGTATTGAAGCTGAGTATTGATGCCGCCCGTGGCGTTGATGGATGTGGCCGCAAAGAAGGGTCGATCTTCGATGCTTACAATTTCGGCCCGCCCACCCTCGCGCACAGCGACTTTGGGGTGAGCAACAATTGAGACGTTCTCCCAAGCTTGGACCGCTTCCAATACTGCATCGAAGGTGGAACCGTCCTGAACCGCACCCAAGGTCAAGAGCGCTTCATTGGCCCCGGCGGAATTGGGCAAAGAGAAATTCAGGCTGTCGAGCAACGTGTTGTCAGGGAAATCGATGTTGCCCATGTCGATGCCCCAATCCGAGGTATCGCGCTCCGTCACTTCGATGATTTTGGCCTCGATTTCGATCTGCGGAACGCCGGCCCCGAAGAGGTCAATAAAGTGCTCTACCTCCTCAAGCACTTCAGATCCGGCTGTGCATACGAGCCAATCGGCCATGGGCACTTCGGCCGCGTTGCCCGGAGGTGAGATGCGCAGGTCCCGGTACAACTCAATGTCCCATTTCTCCAGCAGCACCGCTTCCACAACATTCGGGTCACCTTCCGTCGCCCGCTCGCCACTCATGACTTTGACCGGGAAGTTGCTGAAGAGCTTCATCAGGTCGAGCATCCGCTTGCCCTTACCCGGCGGCATGGGATAGGGCTTGGTGATGCGACCGTCCGATTGGACGATGATCCGAGAACCGAATTGGAGGAATGGGTTGCGCGGGACGACCGGCACCAACACCGGCTTCACGGCTGCGCCGGGGGAAGTTTGTTCCTGATCCTGGGCTCCCGCTTCGGACAGGGATTTCGCTAGGCGAGTCTCGGCCAGTTCCTCCTGATCCACCTGGGACTGAGCGAGTTCTTCTTCGCTCAGTTCGGACCGATCCACAACTTCGCCTTGCACGATTTCCACCGCACCTTCGGACAAGAGATGCTCAAACTCGCGCATGCTGCCGCGCGATCCGGATCCTTCTTCGTAGTCCGCCGGCCCCGATGGGCCCACGCAAGCGGCCGCGAATGTGACGGCCACTACAAAGACAAGCATCAACGGTGTTTGGGTCGAGCTCTTGGAGTTGAAATGCATACCGTTCCTAAGGCCTGACTTCAGGCGCCTCGCCCGATCAAAAATGATTGCCCCACGGCAATTCTCGGGCTGAGCAATCCGAAGTCGGCTCCAACTACTCAACTTCGTCGCAGCTGGGAAAGAGCTTGAGGCGCACAGGTGGCCGGCGAGCGAGGAAGGTCGCCCCATTTGCACATTCCTACAGGAATCGGTCTTCACGGGGCCAGAATTCCAGCTCGAGGGCTTGTTGCGGCAGGCTCGCCCGACCTGTGCCTCTTCCGGGACCCCGGCCCTGGAAATGCTGTCGGACAGGCTCGATGGATCGGCCTCGGCTCGTCTTGCGACCATATTGCCACTGTGCCTCGCGCAAACGCTCGCCACCAGGATTAGCGTCCAATCATCGTAATTGGAAGGAAAGTGAAGGCTGCAGTGGCAGAACTACTTGCAGCGCAGTAACGCGACAATTCAAGCAGTGGGGCCGAATTCGGTGCGTGAGCTTACTCGCTGAGCTTCTTCTTCAACTTCTCGGTCAAGTCCGTGACGGTGCGCCCATCTTTGTGACTGACCTTCTTCCAAACGCTGCAATGTGCGTCGGCCTTCATGACCTTCTTCGACACTTTGGCGATGCGGTCCTCCGCTTCCTGCTGCAAGCGCTTCCCCTCCGCGGAACTGGGATCGATGCCGTCCCGCTTCATTTCCTTGATCTCGGGCGTCGCCTCCCAAAGCACCGGATAGTCGACCACGGCCGGGTTGCTCAGCTGCTTGGGATCGCGCAGTCCGCAAATGTTGTCCGACGCATCGGCAATCCATCCATCGGCCACAAGCACTCGCTCCGCCGCAAACGAGACCGAGGATCCATAGTCCGCTCGTGAAATTGCGGAGGGAGCGTGGATCTCAGGCACACTTTCGGACCCATTGGGCGTGAAAGCGCATAGCAGCAGAATGAGGGGTAGGGTCATGGGGTTCAGCTTCGAAGGCCAATAGCCGGGCGTATTGGGCACCGTCGAATTAAGACTCTTTCATTCTGGCATCAGAACTATCTGGCGGGAAGACAGAACTACTGACCAGGGACTGGAAACTTTGCGATGGGGTTGGGGACCGCCTCGAACACTATCCCCTCCCTTCGTCTTGAAAGGGGGTTTTCTGATCGTGAATCACACTTCCGCCCTAAAAAAAACGTGGCAAGCCCAGGTGCGAGAATGACCGGACAGGCGCCCAAGAATGACCTTATCCATTTCAATGGAAAGGTTTACGGAGATGATTAGTCCTTAATGTAGGTCGAGACTGGCCCAGCGTTCCCCATCGGATGCGGATCATTCGCCACCCCTTCCCATCTGATCCACCACCGACCCCTCCCACATGGGGACCGCCCCGTCCGCTTGGGCCTCTTCCCAGTCCTTTGCGCTCGGCCGAGGCCCTGAAAGCCCAATGCGATATCCTTGGGTGGCTCCCGCAGCCCGCGCAGGGCACAAAAAAAGCGGCGGCGGTCCCCCTTCGGGAACCGCCGCCGCTGTGTGCATCCGATCCTAAGCCTGCGCTCAGGTGGTGGCCGGCTCTTCGGTCAGCGCCTGGCTGTGCGACAGCTTGATCTTGCCGCGATCGTCAACGTTGATGACGACCACTTCGATTTCGTCGTCGAGTGAGATGACATCTGTCACCTTCGAGACGTAATCCTCGGACAGCTCCGAGATGTGGCACATGCCCTCAACGCCGGGCAGGATTTCGATGAAGGCTCCGAAGTCCTTGATGCTCTTCACCTTGCCGGTGTAGCGCGCACCGATCTTCGGCATGGCGCACATGGCCGAAATCGTGTCGACCGCGCGTTGGACCAAGTCGCGCTCGGTGCCGAAGACCTGGACATTGCCCGAGTCGTCGACGATCGAAATGCGGACTTTGAAGTCCTCCTGCATGGCTTTGATGTTCTTGCCACCGGGGCCGATCAGGAAGCCAATGCGCTCGGAGGGAATCTGAATGTTTTCCATGCGCGGTGCGTGCATGGAGATATCGGATTCGGGCCGTGAGACAACTTCCAGCATCTTGCGCAGGATGTGACGACGGCCTTCGCGGGCTTGCTCAAGAGCGCCCGCCAACAGCTCGCGACTAATGGACTTGACCTTGATGTCCATTTGCAAAGCGGTAATGCCCACTCCGGAACCGGCGACTTTGAAGTCCATATCGCCGCAGTGATCTTCGGATCCGAGGATGTCCGAAAGCACCATGGTTTGATCGCCCTCTTGAACAAGGCCCATGGCAATGCCCGCCACCGGCTGGCTCAGCGGCACGCCGGCGAGCATCAATGAAAGGCACCCACCGCACACGCTCGCCATCGAGGAAGAGCCGTTGGACTCCATGATGTCGGAGACGACGCGAACGGTGTAGGGAAACTGATTGCGGTCGGGAAGAGTCGGCGCCAGGGCCTTCTCCGCCAACATGCCGTGACCGATTTCGCGACGTCCCGGCCCCATGATGCGGCGGCATTCGCCAACGCTGAAGGAGGGGAAGTTGTAGTGCAGGTAGAAGGACTTTTTGAACTCGTCCTCAATGCCGTCGATGATTTGCGCGTCCTGGGGAGTTCCCAAGGTCACGCTGACCAAAGCTTGTGTTTCACCGCGGGTGAAAAGCACCGAGCCGTGGTGGCGCGGAATGAAGTTCGGCGTGATTTGAATCTCGCGAATTTCGTCGCCCTTGCGATTGTCGATGCGGCGACCGGCGAGAGCGCACTCGCGCACAATCTGAACTTCAAGGTCGTGGAAGAGATTCTTCACGGCCTTGGTGTGTGCGCCCAATTGCGCCTCATCCACACCGGCGGTCAAGGCCTCGACGACTTGGTTGCGCACAACCTTCACGGCTGCGTCGCGCTCGTGCTTGCCCTCGGTGTAGATCACGTCCATGACCTGATCCTTGAAGCCCCAGACCTTGGCCTTGAGGTCCTCATCAACTTGGGGCGGCGTGAACTCAACCTTTTCCTTGCCGGCCAACTTGCGCAGCTCTTCGATAGCTCCACAGGCCTTGCGAACTTCCGAATGTGCCATCTCTAGAGCGTCGAGCATTTGCTCTTCGGTCAGCTGATCGGCACCGGCCTCAACCATCACCAAGCCACTCTCGTGACCGGCAACTACGAGATCCAAGCTGGACTCCTCGCGGCGGCGGGCGTCGGAGGGATAGGAGACCAATTCGCCGTCAAGGATGCCGATGCGTGCGGCACCGAGGGCGCACTCGAAGGGGATCTGACTGATGTGTACGGCAGCGAAAGCCGCGATCATGGAAAGCACGTCCGCATTGTTCTCGCGGTCGTAGCCCAGGGTGCGGCACATCACTTGGACTTCTTGCTTGAAGCCGTCGGGGAACAGCGGGCGGATCGAACGGTCGATCATCCGCATAGTCAGGATTTCCTTCGTCGTCGGACGTCCTTCGCGCTTGAAGAAACCACCGGGGATCTTGCCCGCAGCTTCGGTCTTCTCGCGGTAGTCCACGGTCAGGGGAAAGAAGTCCAGGTCATCGCGACCGGCGGAGGTCACGACGGCGGCAAAGACTTGCGTCTCTCCCATGGTTGCAATTACGGCGCCGTGCGCCTGGCGGGCCATCTGCCCGGTTTCGAGCACAAGGGTTTGGCCCGCGTACTCGCACTCAACTCTCTTGGGTGTCAAATTCATCTCAATCGTCTTTTCTTTTGTTGTTACTTGCTTCGTTTCCGTCTCGTCAGATGGGGCGATCCCATGCCAATCATCGGCAGTGCCGGTTCGAGACCAGCGATCGCACCTTCCGTTGTCCTGAAGTAGAAAGCCGCCGGCTAGCTGCCGAAACTTTCAACCGCTGCAACGCATACTTTCGAATCGGGATTTTTTCCCGGCCGACAGTCAGCCATTGGCTGAGCGCAGCAACTTTCAGTTCTGTCGATGTCCACAATTCGAGAGGCTTGGCTGCCTGCGAAACTACGCATGGAAATCACGCGCACACCTCGCCCGCAGCGAGCCGACCTGGGAATTCGGCAGCTTCCCGATGAAGCCGCTCTCGATCCCGGCGCCGACTCTCCCCGGCTGCAGCTACTTTGAGAATTTTCGAGCTGCGCGAATTGCGCGGCCCGAAAACGATCCCAGCAACAAGTTCCGTTGCAAGCACTGCAGCCAAGGCGGCCTAAATCGTTGCGCCCCTAGCGGCGCAGGCCAAGTCGCTTCAGGATCGTCTGATAGCGCTTCGGCTCAGTATTGCGCAGGTAGCGCAGCAATTTGCTTCGCGTGCCCACTTTCATGAGAAGACCGCGCCGCGAGGTGAAATCCTTGCGGTGAATCTTCAGGTGCTCGGTCAAATTATTAATGTCTTCGCTGAGGAGGGCGATTTGCACCTCGGAGGATCCGGTGTCGCCATCCTTTGTGGCGAAATCGCGGATAATCTCAGCTTTGCGTGCGGCAGCTATGGCCATGGTTGGACTCCTTTTGTTGGGTCGTTACTTGCCCGTCTCCCAGAGCACGCTTCTCCAAGAGGGGGTGCACCCACCGGCGACGGATAGTTCCGAAACCTGCGACGGGGAACGTCCCCGACTCGTCCGTAAATTGCGGACGAGGGTTTTCAAGCGAAACAGTTTAGTGACCCCGGGCCGGGGAACAACCCGCAGCGAAGATTCCAGCCCACCTGGGCAGCTGCTCTAAGCGTCTCAAACAACCTCGATCGGCCGCCTCCAGGCGGGTTTGTGCAGCCGAGCTCGCGAGCCAAAAAAGGTTCGGGGGAACTCCGCCAGGGCTCGAAAACCGTCCGTAGGCGCCCAAGAAGCGGGTTCTCGGGCCGATTGCCTACAGGTCGTCTAGACCTGAGCCCTCGTCTTCCGAAGCATCGGATTCGTAATCCTCCAGCTCGGAGTCGTCCATTCCTGGAGTGGCGGTCAAACCAGCCGTGCCGCGCTCCGGTAGCAACATCAGCACTTCAGCAGCCAAGCGCTCGGCAGCGATTTTCCACAAAACCGTCTCGTCGGGGTAGAGCACGCGCTCATTGGCCAGATCGACCCGCCGAGTGAGGCGAGCCCCCCACAGGGCATCCCCCTGCGGCTTGGCTCCATGCAGCAGCCGCGCCTCCAAGGTCACGACAATCGCTCCACGCGATTTCCAGAGGCTTCGATTCCAGTCGGTGACCACCACCTTCAGAATCGCATCGACCTCAAGGTTGCTGGCGTCAAAACTGGCTTCGCTCCAACGCTTGTCCACAAATGCAAGGTCCAGGGGGCTGTAGAGGCGTTCGACCAACCCCGAATACAGTGCGCTGCGCAGCGCTTTCCCGGGAACCTCCGTGGACTGGCTGTGGTTGAGGATCGGCGCCACGGCCACATCCACCGGTTTGAAACTCTGCAATCCGGTGCCGGGCAGGGGCTCCGTCACTTCACGACCCGCGCCAAGGCATCCGGCCAGGAAACTGCATGCCAAGGCCAGCACACCGGCCCGGAGACTCCACGGGCTTCGAATTCTTTGCCCAATGCCCAATTGGGACTGATCTGAAATGCCTGTGGGGATACTGCTGGAGGGGCGAGCGACTCTGAATAGGGCTGCGATAGACATGGCTGCGTGGTGGTTCGAGACAAGCCGAGGGTCGAGGCGACGACATCCGCTGCATCCCGGGAACCGAAGTATAGGGAGCCATTGCCTGGACCAACCAGTCCCGGCTTGCCAGACATCAAAGTTCGTCCCCCACAGCGAACGGCGCGCGCTCCAATCAGCCGTTCGAGTTCACCGCAGGTGGGAGAATCCGACCGCGACTTGCCCGCTGGGGATTTGCCCGCTCAGAACATGAATGGGCTGGCGGCGACTAGTAGTTCCAGGTGAAGCTGCCGGCATCTTCCGGGCTGTGGGAGAAAACCTCCGCCAGACGTTCCAGATCCGTGAATGCAAACGCGATCGTGCCCGAGGAATTGGGCTGAAACAGCGCGTCCCAGCCCCACGCCGAAACGGAGATGTCCACGTCCGCACCGCTCGCGAAGGGCACAATCGGCTGGCTCATGCCGTTGAGCCCCAGGGACGGCACCTGCAAGCGCACATTCGTGCTGCCGATCGTGTCCGGGCGATAGATGTGCCAGCGCCTCACGGCCGCCCCTCCACTGTCGCGCTCGATCATCTGGACGCGGTAAAGGCCTCGACCGTCCAGGCTTCCGCCGAATAGATCATCGACTTCGAGGGCAACTTCGGCCGAAGTTTCACTCGCCGACGGCATGCCCGCCGTGAAAGTCGCCACATCCAAAGGTGCCACGGTGACGGCCCCGGTTGTGTCGCTGACCTTGGGTCTAGCCCCGGCCACATTCCCGCTCGCATCGCGCAACTCCACCGAAAGGTAAAGCTCCTGCACGCCGGCGCGCGGGTCCCCCGACGACATTTCCTCGACCAAGCCACCGTAGGCGGCGCTGATCGGAAAAGGCGAACTCATTCCCGTGGTGATACCCAACCCGACCGGTAGGCCGCTGTCCACTCCGGGCAACACGGCTTCAACCACAATGCGAGCGTCGCCAAGGGTGCCGTCGTCTCCGACTAAGTTGCCCGTATCCAAAACGCTCAAGCCCGAGCTATCCAATTGCAATCCACCGGCACCGAGCATGACCGGTTGTAGTTCGGCAGAAACGCCGCTCTCTTCGAATAGTCGCAGGACTTCCACGGTGCGCGTGTCCGTGGCGCC
>JAJDES010000226.1 GCA_029259675.1 Planctomycetota bacterium | reverse complement strand
CCTGACCAACTCTGACGTTGTCTTCCAACTCACGGCCTCGGACGGAACGAGCGAGTCGGTTGATACGGTCACGGTCACCATCAACGCCGACAACGACGCGCCCAGCACCAGTGCCGGCAACAATCAAACCGTCGATGAGGGCGCCAGCGTCACGTTGGACGCATCCGGCAGCACCGATCCCGAGGGTCAGTCACTGACTTACACCTGGACGCAAGTGAGCGGGCCGAGCGTGACGCTCGATGACGCCGGCGCATCGTCGCCGAGCTTCACCGCGCCCGAAGGCCTGACCAACTCTGACGTTGTCTTCCAACTCACGGCCTCGGACGGAACGAGCGAGTCGGTTGATACGGTCACGGTCACCATCAACGCCGACAACGACGCCCCCCGCGCCAGTGCCGGCAACAATCAAACCGTCGATGAGGGCGCGAGCGTCACTTTGGATGCATCCGGCAGCAGCGACCCGGAGGGCCAAGCACTGACTTACACCTGGACGCAAGTCAGCGGACCCACCGTTGAACTGGATGATGCAAGTTCTGCATCGCCCAGCTTCACCGCTCCCGAAGGCATTTCCAATTCGGATGTTGTGTTCCAATTGGCGGCTTCGGACGGCACGAATGTGTCCATAGACACCGTGACCGTAACTGTCAATGCCGACAACGACGCCCCCATTGCACACGCAGGGCCCAACCTCAATGTTGTTTCCGGCCAGCAACTTCAGGTTGAAGGCAGGGGCACCGACGTCGACAGCGATCAGTTGACCTACAGCTGGGTGCAAACCTCAGGACCTGAGATTTCCATCGCCAACGCCGGCTCGCAAAACCCGATCCTGGATTTTTCGGGCATTCCCGCAGGCAGTCAGGTCACCATGATGTTGACGGTGTCCGACGGCGACAACGTTTCCGTAGACAGCATGACCCTCTCGGTGGGCAATTCGTCAGAGGATTCTGTGCAGCGCTCGACTTCAGATCGAAGCGACCAAAGCAGCACCCTTGAACTCCTAAAGAAAAACGGCGGCCTGCCACTGGACGACCTTTCCGAAGTCGCTGAATTTGTGGACCCCATGGATTCGGTGGATGGCCTGGTTTCCTACTCGCTCGAAGCTGAGGGCCTTAGTCAGTACGAAGACCTCGCTGCGGAGCCGGAGGGCAACGATACGGCCGCGGGCAGTCAACTGATCCAGTTGTTCAATCACGTTGTGGACTTGAACGACCAATCGGAGCAGAGCGAAGCGGAGAGAGAATCCTTAAGCGGGTTCCAATCGTCAGAGCTGAGCTTTGAGCAAGCCTTCAAGGAAGTCAATCAGGACAACCGGCACAACTTGGAAGATTCTGATGTCTCCAGCTTGATCGGCGAAGTTCGACAAACTGACGCGGAACTGGAAGATGGCTGGAGAGAAGATGGCGCCGAGCTGTCCGAACCCGACCCGCAGGGTTTCTTAGCAGGACTTTGGGGCTTGCTGAGGGGCGTCAACTTCAGCAACAAGCCAACAAGTGAGACGCGCAACGCGCGTGGTGAAGAGGATTAGCCAAGGCCGATGGGCAGCGCGAATCGCGGCCGTCCATGCGCCGCTTCGGTCACCGGGCCCGAATCCGGGCGCCTCGGACTCAGCCTAGGAATTGGGTTCTCTTTTCCAATTCGCACACTCAGGGCGCTTAAAGCTGGCCTGGTTGGATCCATCGGATAGCCGGTATTTCTTCCCTATTCAGGGATATCGCTCGGCTCTGGGTGGATGACTTCAAAAATGTCGCCGAAAGCGAGTGATTAGCCGGCCAAAACTCCACTCGCCGCCGCAATTTGGCCGATTCAGTGCCTAACGCGCCCCTTCCCCCGGCGTCTCACTTTGATAGCGCACTGATGCTGAGCGCGCGCCACCAGCTCAACTCAGAGGCACCCTCCTCAACTCCCATGTATTGCGATGGCTGACACGACACCCACTCGGTCGGATCTGCTCTCCGGCGACCTCGACTTCGTTAAGGAGTTGGAGCGTCAGTCCAACACGGAAATCAAGAAGCTTCGCGCTCACGAACGCTATGACCGCGAGGTCACGGTGGTTGTGCAACACGCGAACTCGAGCGAGATGCTCAAGTTCAAGATGAAGGGCAAAACGCGCGACATCTCCAGTGGTGGTTGCGGAGCCGTTTTCCCGATTCCGATCACAGTCGGTGACTTCTTTCGCATTGCGCTTGAGAGCACGGACTTGGATATCCCGCTCACCTTCGCCCGTTGCATGCGCTGCCGGTTGATTCGCGAAGATGCCTATGAGGTGGGTTTCCAGTTCTTGGGTGACGTCGACCTTCCGAATCTTGCCAGCGAGTCCGACCTACTAGCTTAGTCCTCCACTATGTCCGAGCCCCCCCTCCTCGAGACGAAGGATCAAGCCGCTCCCCCCATGCGGGATCCTGTCGAATCACGAGCAAGCACCGGTGCGCGCATTGCCGCATTGGCGCACGGCTCCGGCGTTACCCAGGCCTCTTTCCTTGAAGAAGCACTGGCGTGCGTTGCTGAGGAATTTGAAAGTCCGCGAGCCACTGCCGAGCTGCGCTTTCCCTCGCGGGTTATCAAGAAAGATTGCTTGCGCGGCGAAGCCGATCCCGAGTTTTGGACGGAGGCCGTTCAGTCCATGCTGACAAGTTGCTTGGTCGAGGGCACCCCCCAGGCGCGGCTATTCAAGCACACATCCAAACAACTCGATATCGCGCTGCTCTCCGCTCCCATCGTTGGAGCCAAGGGCACACTGCACGGGGCCTTGGCGTTGGTGGCGCCCTGCCACAACGAACACGAAGCGCGTGAATCATTGGCCCTGCTCGGCCCGATCTGCAGCCTGATCGCATTCATCTCCGAGGAGATCGCCAGCGGACGCGGAGCGCCAAGCGCAAGTGCCGAACAAAATGAAACGCTCAAGAAGGCGGCCGCTTACACATCGCGCACCGAGCTCGCCTTTGCTGTCACCAACACCCTGCGCAACAAGACCGGATGCGATCAAATCGGACTTTCGTTGGTGCGCGGCAAGAAGATTGAAATTCTCTCCATCTCAGGCTTGGATGAAGTTCGCGGCCGTAGCCCGGGCGTGCTTCAAATGCGATCTGCGATGGAGGAATGTCGCGATGCTGGCGTCACCATTGCCTTTCCTAAAGTAGACGGAGAGACTTCGTTGGGTGCTCGCAATTGGCGGCTGCACGCCCAGTGGTCCGGTGCAACGTCAGGTTCCTGTGTAGCGTCTGTTCCGCTCAAAGTTGAAGATCGATTGGCGGGCGTGCTCAGCCTGCGGCGCAGCTCGCGCGACCCTTTTGATTTAGAATTGCTGGAAGAGTGCTGCAAGCTGGTTGAACCCTACCTCGCTGCCGTCGACTTGATCGACCGAGCTCATCAAGGGCTCCTTCCGCACGCCAGGCGAAGCGTGAGTACGGGCCTTCGCAACTGGCTGCGTCCGGGCGCATGGCTCACGAAAGCCATGCTTGTCATGGGCTGCCTCTTCGCGCTTTGGTTTGCCTTTGGCAGCGTCCATTACCAGCTGACCGTCCCTTGCCAGCTCAGCCCGATTCAAGCGCGGCACATTTCCTCCCCGTTCGACGGAGTCCTGTGGGAATCGCACCACGCCGCCGGCGACATGGTTGAGGAAGATGAAATACTCGCCACCTTGGACACTCGCAGCTTGGTGCTGGAGCAAGAGCAGCTCAAAGCTGACTTGCGCGGTTTGAGGATCGATGAAAGTCGAGCATTGTCCACCGGAACGGCTGTCGACCTTCAACTTGCCAGGGCCAATCAGGCTCAAATATTGGCCAGCTTGGCGATCATTGAAGCGAAAATCTCATCATCGGTCATTCGCGCTCCCTTTGCGGGCATGGTCGTTTCCGGCGATCTACGCGATCGTGAAGGGCAGGTCCTCACCAAGGGCGAACCGCTCTTCCAACTTTCCAAAGGCGAAGGTTGGCGGCTTGAGCTGTTCGTTCCCGAAGGCGATGCAGACGAAATTGATCTGAAACAGACCGGCGAGTTTTCCAGTCAAGCCCGACCGGACCTAACCCATGCGATGACTCTTTCGCGCTTGAGCGCAACGGCGCAATTGCACGAGGGCCGCAATGTTTACGTTGCCCAAGCTACGACGGAAATCGAAAGCGAATGGGTGCGTTCCGGCATGGCGGGAATTGCCAAGGTGGACATCGGCAAGCGGCGAGTCTGGTGGGTGGTTCTGCACCGCTTCATGGACTCCGCACGGCTTCTATTCTGGCTATGAGCGGACAGCACGAACCTGACAGTGCGCCGCAGGCTCAGGCAACGGCCCGTGGAGCCGCTGCTGAAGGCGAAGCATCTGAGCAAACGCCGGGAGTTCCGGGCTCAGGTTCAGCTCAACCCGACAAGGCGGATGCGGCCAAGCAAGCCCAAGAACAGCCCCAGGAGCAAGCTCCGGCCCAGCCCTCATTGGCCGAGCGCTTGGGCCAGGCGCGGGTGGGCCTGCGCTCAGATCTCAGTGTGTCTCGGCACATGTTCCGCGGCGAAGCCTCGTACATTCTGCGCGACCCCCTGACCTTCCAAAGTCATCGCGTGAGCGCCGCCGACTACAGCGTCATCACGTCGCTCACTGCCGAGCGCGAACTCTGTTCGATCCTCGCGGAGCTGAAGTCCCGGGGTGAAGTGGATGCCGAAGACGATGAGGACTTCTATCAGTTCATCGTCTCGCTGCACAAACTGGGGTTTTTGAATCTGCCTATCGGCGACGAGAAGTCCCTTTACAAAAGACACCTCGCCAAACGAGATTCCAAGCGGGGCCAAATCCTCAAGTCGGTCTTCTTTGCTCAAATCCCTTTGTTCAACCCCGATCAGTTCCTCAATCGGACAATCGGAAAGCTGAGCTTCTTCACGTCGCGGCTCTTTTTTGCGCTCTGGCTAGGCGTCGTCGCCCTGGCGATTGTCATTGCCGTTCAAAATTGGGGTTCCCTCAGTCAACCCCTGGGCCAAGTCCTCGTCAGCAACAACATACCGTTGCTCTGGATCACACTAATCGGCTTGAAGGTGGTTCACGAGTTCGGACACGCTTACGCGTGCAAACACTTTGGCGGGCATGTGCCCGAAATGGGCATCTACTTGATGGCCATGACACCGTGCGCCTATGTGGATGCCACGGACTCCTGGAGCTTCTCAAGTAAACGCGACCGCATCATCGTTTGCTTAGCTGGGATGTACGTGGAGCTTTTTATTGCCGCATTGGCCTGCATCGCCTGGAGCCTGTCCAGCCCAGGCCTATTCCAAGCAGCCTGCTACAACATCCTGCTCCTGGCCAGCGTCGTCACCATTGGCTTCAACATCAACCCGTTGATGCGCTATGACGGCTACTACGTCCTGGCTGACCTGCTTGAGGTGCCCAATCTCAGGCAACGCTCCACCGACACCTTCAAGCGCTTTTGCAAACGCTGGATCCTCAACCTCAAGGACGATCGAGCTTCCAGTGACAGCTTGGGGCTAGCCACCTTTTTCCTCTTTTTCGGCGCGGCTTCCAGCCTCTACAAAGCCACCATCGTGCTGGGAATCTCGGCTGTGATCGCCACGAAAGCCTTCTTCATCGGTATCGCCCTCGGAGGCTATTACCTGGTTAGTGAGATCATCCGCAACTTGCGGGCGGCGGCGGGCTTCCTGCTTTTCTCTCCGGAAACCGAAAAGGTTCGCCTGCGGGGAATATGCCTGAGCGCCATTTTGTTCCTGTTTGTACCGCTCGGGATCCTGATGCTGCCATTGGCCTCATCCGTCCGCGTTCCCGGTGTCCTTACCCAGGAGCACGAGCACTCCGTGCGCGCCGATTCTCCCGGCTTTTTGACTTCGGTCTTGGTCGAGTCGGAGCAGTGGGTGTCGACGGGAACTCAGCTTGTCCAATTGGAAGATCCCGGCTCTGAACGACACAAATTGGAGTTGAGCGCGAGCATTGACGCAACCAAGCTGCGCCAGCGGGCCTTCTCCGTTGAGGACCGCGGGCGGGCCATTCAAGAGCAAGAACAACTCGAACAACGGCAACGGGAATTGCGAGATTCCAACGCGCGTCTGGAAGCACTCAGCCCTCGCTCCAGCAAAACCGGCCGAGTATTGAATTGCCCCGATGCAAACGAACTCGGTCGCTACATCGCGCGCGGTGAGGAAATTGCGAGAATCGCGTCCGGTCGAACGGTTGTCCGCTCTCTGTTTACAGAGACGCAAATCGCGGATACCAAGCCGCAATGTGGACAACGGGTTGAGTTTCGATCGGAAGCGCGACCGGACCAACTTCAGCATGGAACGATTCAGCGCATTGCCGGCGGCGGCACGCGCAAGATCCCCTATCCGGCACTTACTCACCTAGCTGGAGGCGGAATTGCGGTCGATCCAAACCACCTCACGGCCGCTCAATCGTACTTTGAAGTAACGATTGTACTGGATGATGATTCCTTCACGGCGCCGCATGGGTCGACGGGCACACTGTTGATGGAAGGGGATCGCGAGCCGATCGGACGCTGGTTGCTGCGCAAAACACTGTCTTTCGGCAATCGACTGCGCCACGGCTCTTAGCTCTGTGTTCGGTCGATACACGCCTGAATGCGATGTCAGTTCGATTACAAACTCGAAAGTGACATTAAGGGTTCCCCATGTCGCGCACTTTCTATTTTCTGGTTGAACATCTTGTAACTTGAGACGCGTGCTTTCGTACACCATATTCATAGTGGGTGTACTGCTCAGACGACGGTGGTTTCTCTCCTCTATACCACCGACTGAAGCTTGCACTTGGGGAGTCCAGGTCCACTCAAATTGGTTCAGGTTGGACATCAGTCCATAACCAAGTACCTAGTCTCCTCGTTCCGTGTGTTCCTCTTGTTGCCATAGCCGTCCTCGTCTAGTGCGAGGACGGCTATGTTTAACAGGAATCCATTATTTCAGGGAACAATCACTCAACGGGATCAGTCGCGTCGCGACGCCCAACAGTTCTCCCCGCTTCCTCAACGCAACACCGCCGAAGCGTTCAAAGCCACTGTGAGTGAACCGGCTCCCCATCGGGCGAATCCAATCGCACATAGCCGTGGGCCCCGAATGCATCGCGTTGCGCTTGGGTCAGGTTTTGCGGCAACCGGGCGCGCCTCACTGAGTCAAACCAACTCAAACTTGCCGACATGGCCGGCACCGGGATGCCATGGGATTGCGCGAGCGCGACGACCGAGCGCAAGGCGCCGATACTGGCGCTCAGTTGACTCCGAAAGCCCGCATCTTGGATCAAATTCGAAAGGGCGGGGTTGCGCTCGAAGGCGGCACGAATCTCATCCAAAAGGCGTGCGCGAATAATGCAGCCGCCCTTCCAAATCCTCGCGATTTCCGAAAGGTCCACCTTCCAGTCGTTGTCCTCGGCTCCCGCTTGAATCAACTGCAGGCCTTGGGCGTAGGCGCAGATCTTTGCGGCGAACAATGCGTCGCGCACTTGATCCGCCAGGTTCGACTCGGCGGCGACTCCCTCTTCAGCTTCACCGAACACCTGTGCAAGCTCCTTGCGCGCTTCCAATTGACTGGAAAGCACGCGTGCATCCACCGCCGCCGCAATCGAAGGCACGGCTACGCCCAACTCCAAAGCGATGCTCGCTGTCCAGCGCCCCGTTCCCTTTTGGCCGGCCCGGTCCTCGACCATATCCACCAAGGGCAATCCGGTCTGTGCGTCCGTCACCTTGAAAATGCTGGCTGAGATTTCGATCAAGAAAGACTCGAGCGGCCCCTTATTCCACTCGGCGAAAACCTCGGCCAATTGACTCGCACCCATTCCGCCCAATCGCTGCAAAGCATCATAGGCCTCAGCAATGAGCTGCATGTCGGCGTACTCAATACCGTTGTGAACCATCTTGACGAAGTGCCCGGCACCCCCCGCGCCGACATGGGTGACGCACGGCCCCGACTCGGTCACCGCCGCAATCGACTCCAATATTGGTCCCAAAGCCGCATAGGCTTCTTCGCTACAGCCGGGCATAAGGGAGGGTCCGAAGCGCGCTCCCTCCTCTCCGCCGGAGACGCCCAAGCCCACGAAATGCAACCCGCGCTCGCGCAACAACGCCTCTCGACGCTGACTGTCTAGAAACCAACTGTTGCCGCCGTCAATCACAATGTCACCTCGATCGAGCAACGGGCAAAGCTGCTCAATCACACTATCCACCGCCGCCCCGGCTTGAATCATCAGCAGCACTCGACGCGGTCGCTCCAGACTCGCGCAGAAGTCCTCAAGCGATTCGGCACCGATGAACTGCTTGCCCGAATGCTCAGCAACGAAATCGTGCATGAGCTGTGAATTGCGATTCCAAACCGCAACGGTATGCCCCCTGCTCTCCACATTCAGAGCGAGGTTGCTACCCATCACCCGCAAGCCGATGACGCCCAGCTGGGCCTTATTTTGGGCGGAGTTCGAATTCATTGCTAACGCAGTGATTGAAGTTGGTGCGGACAAGAGGACCGAGACTCAAGCCTGGCATGCGAGCACTCGAAAAGTGATCGCTCAAACCTGTTCGTCGAGCTTGGTGACTGTGACTTTCTAATTCGCGGCCAGGCTAGCACGGCCGCGACAACGCCTCCACGATTGCGAATAGCTAGTCATCTGCATCGCTCAAAAGCTCTGCGGCAGCTGCATCCAAGTACCAATCGCCGTCGCGCGCCAATGCGACCGGTACCTGCCGCACATCTTGACCCGGCGTGAGTCCGACCAATACGGCGCGTGCCTTGTCTCCTCCCGTGGCCAAAACAAAGCAACTGCGAGCAGCCTGAATAACCGGTGGAGTGATCGTCACTCTGCGCGGAGGCGGCACCGGACTATCCGCAGGTACCACAAGGTAGCGCTCCTCATCGATGGCTGGACTGCCGGGAAAAAGCGAAGCGGTATGGCAGTCACTCCCGCACCCCAGCAAGACCAAGTCCAAGCTCTCGGGCAAGCGAGCGGCGTAATCGTCGGCGGCAGCCTCAAGATCGCTGGCCTCACTGCGCATACGGTGCAATGTCGGACGCGGACCATCGATCCCCATCACGAGATTCTCTTCAATCATCCTGTAATTGCTGGCTTCATCGCCAACGGGCACGCAGCGCTCATCGGCAAGGAAAATCTCCACCTTCGACCAATCCAGGTTGGGACCCGTGCAGCGCGCCAAGGCTCGGTAAACCGGCGCCGGTGACTTTCCGCCCGAGAGTGCCACCTGAGCAGCTCCACGTTCGATGATCGCATCGCATAGGCTTTGGGCAATATCGGTCGCCAGGTGTTCAACTAAGACGGCATGCGCATCAAACACATAAACCGTGCCGGTAACTCTTTTTTCGCTCATCCCAAATTCACCCAGCTACGTCCGTCTCGTCTAAGCAGCTCCCGTGCAGCACCCGGCCCTTCACTACCCCGGGCATAAACTTCGGGTTCATTCCCGCCCCGTTCAAGGGCTTCCTGAATCTGGCTTGAAAAGGCCCACGAATACTCCACTTCATCCCGGCGAGCGAAGAGTGTTGCGTCGCCGCGCATGCAATCGAGCAGCAAGCGCTCATAGGCCTCCGGCGGTTTGCGTCCAAAGGCCCCTTCGTACTGAAAGTCCATCGTCACTCCGCCGATACTCAGATCTTCACCCGGCACCTTGCAAGCAATTTGCATCGAAATGCCTTCATTCGGCTGAATGCGCAGCTTGAGCACATTGGGATCAATCATTTGACAAGTCTGTTCATCACCAAAAAGACAAAACGGAATCGACTTGAAGTGAAAGGAAACTTCAGTCACGCGCGACTTCAGCGCTTTCCCCGCACGCAAATAAAAGGGGACTCCGTTCCAGCGCCAATTGTCGATGTGAGCGCGCATGGCGACGAAGGTCGGCGTCTTGGAGTTCTTAGCAACCCCATCCTCCGCTCGGTAACCCTCGTACTGCCCCCAAACAATGGAGCCCTCCTCCGATCCGTTGGGCATGGGCCGCAAGGATCTCAACACCTGCGCCTTCATGTTGCGAATCTCATCCGCTTCAAAACTGACCGGCGGCTCCATCGCGCAAAGCGCAAGCACCTGCAAGAGGTGGTTTTGAACGATATCGCGCAGCACGCCCGTCTCCTCATAAAAGCGTCCGCGCCCAACGACACCGATCGTTTCGGCCATCGTAATTTGCACGTGGTCGATGTGCTGGCGATTCCAAAGCGGCTCAAAGATCGCGTTGCCGAAGCGCATCACGAAGATGTTCTGCACCGTCTCCTTTCCCAAGTAGTGGTCAATGCGATAGATGTGCTCCTCCCCCAAGACCTCCAAGGCCTGTTGGTTTAGGGTGCGCGCGCTGGCCAAGTCGTGACCGAAGGGTTTTTCGATCACAACTCGAGTCCAAGGCAGTTCGGAGCCGGCCTCCACCGCATGTCGCACAATGCCGGCTTGCTTCAGTTGGGTCAGGGCCGTGGGAAAGGCGCTGGGGGGTGTCGAAAGGTAAATCAGTCGATTGCCCAATGTGCCCCGAGCTTGATCCACTTCGCTCAAGTGGGCCCCCAGGCGCTCGTAGGTTTCACTTTCCTCGAGATTGCCGGAGACACCCGTAATGCGAGCGGAGAAGCGCTCCCATGCAGCCCGATCAACGGGCGCATTCGGCGAATGACGCTCGAGCGCTTCACCCAACTTGCGGCGCAGGGCCTCCACATCTCCCGCTGAGCGCGAAAGCCCGACCACGGCAAAGTTCTCCGGCAAAGCGCCCGTCGATTCGAGGTGAAAAAGCGCGGGAACCAGCTTCCGCTGGGACAGGTCGCCCGTGATTCCAAACAGCAAGGCGACGCAGGGACCCGGCGCGGAATCGCGCATGAGGGGCCCCGCGCCTTGGTCGGCTTGCAGCGAAAAGGGTGAACTCATGGGGATCTTGGTGCTTGGGAAGCGATGAAATCTTGGTTGAAAGGTAGCGCCCGCCCTGGACCGCCGGCCGCCGAGAGCAGCCCGTTTCGATGACGCCAGGCTTCATTCGCCGTGGGCATGTTGCCTGCCGGGCCCATGCGACTCCAGCTTGATCGTGCACCTGCTGCCGGGCATGACACAATGCGGCTCCATGCCCGAAAAAATCGATCTCCAATTTCCGCCCAGCGCGGAGCCTCCCCAACTGGACTCCGACAGCCTGCGCGCCGCGGCCGCCCGCGCCTTGCGCTTGCCCGCGGATCAATTGGCGGCCGTACGCACCTCGCGCCTTTCCTTCGATGGACGCAGGCGCTTTCGCTGCTGGCGACTTGCCATACAGGTGTGGAGGCGAGGCGAGGACGTTCCCGCGTCCCCGGCCACGACTCCACCCACGATTGCGGCTCCGCCGGCGGGCGCGCCCCACGCCGTAATCATCGGCAGCGGTCCCGCGGGCCTTTTCTGCGCACTGGACCTATTGGCCAACGGAATTGCCGTCACACTGCTTGAGCGGGGCTTCGATGTTCAAAAACGGCGTCGCTCTATTGCCGAGCTTCACCGTGGCAAGGGCGCCGATCCCGATAGCAATTACTGCTTCGGTGAAGGCGGTGCAGGCACCTATTCGGATGGCAAGCTCTACACG
>JAJDES010000225.1 GCA_029259675.1 Planctomycetota bacterium | reverse complement strand
GGTGGGGTATCGCTCTGTGCGAAGGGCCAAACTACAACGATCCGATCATGACCAAGCAGCGCAGTGCCAATGCATGGGCTGCCATTCAAGAAGCGCTGCTTCGCATCGACAAGACGACGGACCTCGAGCGCGGTTTGATTGAAGCCTTGGCCAAGCGTTACGCAAAGCGCGAACCCAAGGATCGCAGTGAGTTGAATCAAGCTTACGCGGACGCCATGGAGGAATTGTGGGCTGCATTCCCAAACGATTCAGATGTTGGTGCGCTTTACGCCGAAGCCATGATGGTTCAGCGCCCGTGGAAGCTGTATTCGGCCGACGGTGAGCCGGAAGGCGATACACCTTTGATCGTTTCGACGTTGGAGCGCGTGATGGAAATGGATCCTGGCAATCCCGGGGCCAATCACCTTTACATTCACGCTGTTGAGCCCAGCAAGACACCTGAAATAGGAGTCCCCGCGGCCGACCGGCTGTGCGATCAAGTGCCGGGCGCTGGTCACTTGAATCACATGCCTTCGCACATTTACGTGCAGGTAGGAGAATGGGACAAAGCCATTGCACAAAATGCTGCGGCTTTGGCTGCGGATGAAACGTACCGCGCTTTGTCGCCCGATCAAGGCTTGCAGCATATGTACCAAACGCACAATGCGCACATGCTCGCCTATTCCGCGATGATGGTTGGGCGTGAGGCGGAGGCCATGGAGGCCGCCAAGGCCATGTGGTCCAATATTCCTCCGGAGGTCCTGGAGGAAATCGGTAGCTACACAGATCTTTGGATGACTTCTGTGTATGACGTGCAAAAACGATTCGGGCGTTGGGACGACATTCTTGCAGAGCCGGCGCCGCCGGAAAGCTTGACGGTTACCAATGCTGTGTGGCGCGCACACCGCGCGATTGCATTCGCAGCCAAGAAGCAGTTCGCGAAAGCCGAGCAGGAGCAGAAGTTGTTCTTGAAAGCCAAGTCGGAAGTTCCGGACGACAGTGTCTTTGGGGACGACTTGATCCACGGCATCCTTGACGTGAGTGAGCACTTCATCGCCGGCGAGATAGCGTTGCAGAAGGGGGATTGGGGCCAGGCGATCGAATATTTGGAGCAAGCAGTCGCTGCTGAAGATCTTCTGTCCTATGGCGAGCCGCCCCAGTGGTTGCAGCCCACGCGGCACACATTGGGTGCTGTTTACCTAAAGGCCGGCAAGTACGCCGATGCTGAGCGGGTGTATCGCGAAGACTTGAGCAAATGGCGCAACAACGGTTGGTCGCTATTCGGACTCAGTCGCGCTTTGCAAGCCCAGGGCAAAACGGCGGAAGCCATGAAGGTGGAGGCGCACTACCAAGCCGTTTGGGCCAAGGCAGACGAACCCACGACCACAAGTTGCAAATGTCTGCTAAGCGTGTGAATTGAACGGGCGACAAGCTCCGAGTTCAAATGCCGGCCCCGCGCTGCTTTCAATCGCTGCGCGGGGCCGGTTTCAGTTCCCGACCGGTGCAGACGAATCCGTTGTCTTTGGGAATCTGCTGTGTGTCGCAATTTTCTCGAATCTTCCAAGAAGTGCGCGACCGGAATCCATGTTGGCGGGACCAGGGTTGCTGGCGCTCGTTCTCCCCAATCGCTTGGCAATGCGAATGAGCCGCTTAGGGGAAGGTTCGCTTGCTCGGATCGATTGTTGTCGTGCAATTGGGTGCGAATCGTCGATTGGCGATCTAACGCTCTGCCTCATTACTGGTTGCGAATTCCTTGCAGGGGACTGGGCCTTTGGATTGATTGCGGGGCAGCAAACACATGCATGAATCGCACGTTGCTCTTGCCGAGTCATGTTCGGGTGAAAAGAAGGTCGGGAAGCATTATTGTTGATGCACCTTCCCAGCTCGTTTCCCGGTCATCGAGCGGATCGCAATAGAGGCACTAATTATGAGCAAAGCACGTATAGACCTAATCGCTCGAATCTTGCTGGCCCTGATGGTCGGAGTATTCGGCGCTAATAAATTCCTCCAATTCATGCCCCAACCGGACCCGCCCGAGGCAGGCGGCAAATTCTTGGGTGCATTAATGGATGCGGGCTATGTGTTTCCCGCGATTGGAATTGTCTTCATTGTGTCCGCATTGCTCCTGCTCGCAAACAGAGTGGTGCTGGCGTTGGTGCTGCTGGCCCCGATTGCTGTCAACATATTGGGCTACCACATTCAATACGATCTCGCCGGAGCAGCGGCCGGCGGAGTGTTGGCCGGTTTGTTGATCGTGCTCGCCGTATTGCGCGCCAAGGACGTCGCTCAGCTGTTTGCTGGACCGAGACCCTAGGATCCTTGCGCACTTGGATCACTGATACGCGCGCGCTTGCAACCAAGCATCGGCTAACACAATCGCAACCATGGCTTCCAATACCGGAATGACCCGCGGAACAATGCACGGGTCGTGACGGCCTTGTTTGGCGGTGTCGCCGACGGATGTGGACGGTTTGATGCTTGCTGTAAGCCGCAAGTCCTCGCCCGTGCTGACCCCACCCAGGATGCCGCCGAAATTGCGACGATCGGAAATGTAGTCTTGGCCGCGCATCTCGGCCGTTGCGAAACCCGCGCCGTAGGAGAAGCCGGTTACGGCTCCGATACTCATAACGGCGTGGGCTAGGCGCGCCTTGAGTTTGTCGAATACGGGCTCGCCCAAGTGTGCGGGCGTGTTTTGAACCAAAATTTCGACCAAGCCGCCGCACGAATTGAATTCCCGCTGCAGCTCTTGAATGTAGCCGGTCATGTGTTCGGCGGCTTGGGAATCTGCGCAACGCACAGCATTTGTTTCAATTGCACCGACTTCAAATGTGGCGGCGCGATGCGGGCCGATTTGAAGCGTGTGGCCGATGATGCAAACGGTTTCGGGCAGTATCTTGCGCGCTACGACGCCGGCGATAACGCGCGCAAGGGTTTCGCGCCCGGAAGAGCGGCCGCCCCCGCGGTGGTCGCGGTGCCCGTACTTGCCCGCATACGTTTCGTCGGCGTGGCCAGGGCGAAACTCGGTGCGCAGCTTCTCGTAATCTTTGGAGCGTTGATTTTCGTTGCGAACCACGACGCAAATGGGCATTCCCGTGGTTCGTCCCTCAAAGACACCTGAGAGCAATTCGGGCTGGTCCGATTCCTTACGCGATGTGGTTATCTCGCTTTGGCCGGGTCTGCGCCGGCCGAGTTCCGGCAAGAAGTCCTCCACGCCCAGGGCGATGCCCGCCGGGCAACCGTCAATGGTGACGCCCAACGCGGGACCGTGGGATTCCCCGAAGCTGGTCACGCAGAATAGATTGCCAAAGCTGTTGCTACCCATGGTTATGGGGAAGTGTAACGAGCTGGGATTCGATCGGCGCCGCGGGCTTGGAAAAGTGCCGTTACTCGCTTTATCGGACCCTTTGCGAATTCGGCCTTGGGCACTGAATTCGGCATCGAATGCGAACCCGTCCAAGTTTGAGGACTTGCGTTCTATGTCTTGCGCAGCACCTCCCGGCTATTCGGGAAAGAGGCAACCCTGGGGGTCCCAGCGCTTGATGTACTCGTTGACGCGCAGCTTGCGACGCGTGTTGTCGCTGGCCATGTAGCGCACTTTCCCGAATATTTCCCGTTCGGGCCCCCAGGCTCGGTCGAAGCGACCCAGGACCCAAAAAATACCGGTGTAGGAACTGGGATCGCGTCCGTCCACGGCGTACTTGTTGTTGAGCTCGAGCATGATCTTTAGCGCACGCTCGGGGCTCTCACTCCAGTGCAGAATTTTCTTCCCCCACAGCATGCGCAGGTAGTTGTGGATCCTGCCGTCTTGCTTCAGTTGAAATTGCGCGGCGTTCCAGAGGGAATCGTGGGTAGTTGCGGACTCAAATTGCTCGAGGCTGTAAACGTGAGGCCGCTTGTCAGTGGCGTGTTGCTCCAGACTGGATTGGGCCCAGTCAGGAAGGGAGTTGAAGCGATCGTAGTCCGCTCGATGTAGGCAAAAGTTGAACCCGACTTCGCGCCATGTGACGATTTGATCGAGGTAGCTTTCGGCTGCGGGGCTCATGCCCCACCAGCCTTCGCGTTTTCCGCTACGGATATCCGTAATGGACTCGATGGACCAATCCTCGTATTGGGCTAGTTTGTCCAATACCTCATGGGTTCCGATGTGCCCGAAGTGCAGGTAAGCCGAAAGTCGACTCGAGGCATCGGCTTCGGGTTGATTGCGGTCTTCGCCGTAATTCTGCAAGCGTTCGCTCAAGAAATCTCGCAGGCCTTGCCTCGCAGCCGTCGCGCCGCCGCGACTGGAAATCGGAGCAATGTCGTGATCGATCGGGAGCTTCGACAGGGAGTTCGTATTGCCTTCGAGCAAGGCTTCGGTCGCCCGCGGCCAGCGTTTGGATATTCCTTGCGGGAGACGCGACATGGGGCGCAATTTGCTTCGCAGCTGTTGAGCGCGTGGCGGAAATTGCAAGTGGGGGCGCAATTCGCGTTGAAGAAAGCGGCGGAAATCGAAGGCGCGTGAAAAGGCTTTCTGCGCAACCCGCATGGGTAAGAGGCCGTTGGAGTCGACGGCTTCAAGGCGTATCGGCAGAGCTTCGGCCGCCGCTTCAACCATGCGGGGCAAAAAGAAGCACGGGTAATCGTCTGTTACGACGCAGCAGGCATCGCTTGCGAGTTGCTTCAGCAGTCCCTTGCCGGCACCAACTTTCGGCTCAACATAAGGGTGGTACAGGACTCCCGCTTTTTCGAAGGCAGCGGCATTGTCAGCCATTCCGTCGATGACGAAGCGATGGAAGCGATCGCATGCAAAGGGGTAGTCGGAGCGCAAGGCCTCAAGCACAAGCAGTGGGCGATCCAGCTCGATCGCCAGTTCAATCGCGCGATCGAGGGCGTAATTGGAACGCGTGCGCCTAGTGGAAATCATCCAATAGAGCACGTATTTGCCGCTTCCCCGCAGCGGTTGTCCATTTAGATCTCGAATCCGCGCCTTTGATACAGGGAATGATTGCATTCGCTTCATGGTCCAATCAGTCGGCGCGACACTGCGCGTTCGCAAAGCTCGCTGCGGTTTGCCCTCGGGTAATCAACAAAGAAAAATGCATCAAGCGTGGTTGCGCAGCATCAACTCTTTGGGGTGCGGCGCGAAGTAAAGTTGGCCCATGAGGTACTCGATCTCGTACAGCTTGATGTTGTAGTTCAATAGGGTGAGCGGGACGATTAGGGGCAGGAGACCCAAGCGGAAATCCTCTATTGAACTCAAGATCTCTTTCTTCTCCACTTGCCCGAGCTTGTCCTTCAAATAGCCCATTGCATGCATCAGGACATTGACGTGCAGCTTTCGGCTGGCTTTAAAGCTAAGCGCACGCTGGAACTCAGCTTCATAGGCGGCATAGAGTTGCTCGTCGTCCATGCTCCCCGCGCTTCCCACCAGTTGCCCGAGTTTTTGGTAGGCCGCTTCGTTGTGAGCGCGAATCAGCAGCTTGTGGGCGGTATGAAAATCCACTAGCAGTCGACGGGTCAGGCCGCGCTTGGCAAGGACACGCCAGCGATTGCGGCAAAAAACGCGCTCAATAAAGTTGACTCGCAATCCGGGGTCATTGAGCCGGCCCTCTTCTTCAATCGGTAAGGAGGGCCAACGTTGCATCAGCTCGGCCGCGAAGAGTCCCGGATTATTGGTCGAGAGGGCCGCTCCCTTGCGATATATCTTGATGCGTTCCATGCCGCAGGAGGGGGAGCGTCGCTTGAGGATGTACCCATCCAAGTCAAGCTCTTGCAGCTCGGATACGCGTCGTGCGGAGTAGGTTTGCATTTGCTCCGTGAAGTCTTCGCCCGTGGAGGGGGCGATCAGCTGCACACCGTCGCCTTCATCGGCCAGGCGAATCGTCGGCCGCGGAATGTCCATACCCATCTCAACTTCCGGGCAAACGGAGACGAACTCCATCCATTCCGAAAGCACGTCGGCTGCAAAGCGGTCGCGAGCGTGTCCCCCGTCGTAGCGGACTTCCTCGCCCAATAGACAGGAGGAGATCCCCAGCCGAATGGGTTCACCATGGATGTGCCAGTGGGACCACGTCCCCGAGTCGGTAGGTGCTGAGGCTTGCATGCGGTTGGTTGGTGCCGTTGGAGGCGGCAAAGTCGGAGTTGCTATTGGGGCTGCAAGTGGTGTGGCCCTTTGTGTCGGCCGCCGGTCCCATTCGGGATAATCAAGGGGTGGGGTGGGGGAGGCGGACTCCCAATGCCCCAAATGGTGGCTGGCGTTCCCCTGCAATTCCGGTCAGCTTTTGTTCGTGTCGCCGGCAATTGTGGATGCGGGAATCGCGGCAAATTCAGTGGGCTGCCCGCGAGATCAACTTGCGGCGGGGCGGAATCGGGGTCTGTGCCGCCGAAGCAGCTCCCGAGTACCGAGCGCAGCTGGGCTCGATCTAGCGAGCCGTGCCGGCCACGGGGTAACCGTCGCTTCGCCATTCCTCCAGGCCGCCGAGAAACACACTCACTTGAGAGAATCCGGCCGCGCGCAGGGCGTCTGCGGCCTTCGTCGCAGCGTTGCAGCTTCTGCTGTTGCAGTAGGTCACAATCTTGTCGTGGGCATCATCGCAAAGAGCTTGGATGCGCTCGATGAAATCCGCTGAGTAAAAGGAGTGGTGGATGGAACCGGGGATGTGCTGCTTCTCGAAAGCCATTTTCGGGAGCACATTGACAAGGTGAAAGCTTTCGCCGCCGTCAAGCATGGCCTTCAATTCATCCGCCGTCGGTGCTTGGGATTGAGAACGCATAGCTCTGGTCTGGCGATGTTGCTGCCTTTCACGCGCGCGAGCGGGCGCACAGCCTGAGGGCGCCGGCGCGTGGGCGGAACTACGGATCGGGGGAGGAGCCGACAGGGTTCGGAAACTGGGCGGCGGCAGGGTGCCCAAGAGCCTAGCGGATCCTCGCCAAAAGTAGTGAATGCCTCGATACATTGCGGCGAAGCAGTGCATTCTCACCCTGCACGGGCCTAGTCTGAAGGGCGCTGCCGGCAGAGCTACCATCCGCAAGGGACAAGTTGCCTCTTCGTGTGAGATATTGTCAGCGCGCAGCCTGAACGAACCTCCCTCCCGCATCCCAGGCTCAAATTCCAACAATGCACGAGCTCGTCCTGTTCGCACTCAGCCCGGAGGAAATCCAAGCCGGCGGAGGTGGTTCATTCGGCGGCGGCCGCGGCGGGGGATTCAGTGGCGGCGGCGGGGGAGACGGCGATGGAATCGGCTACCTCGTGTACATGCTTGTGCGCTTGGCGTTGGTGTATCCCGCACTGGGTATTCCGCTATTGATAGGAGTTGGGGTTTTGGCCGTGGTGGGCAGCCGCAACTGATGGTGGAAGCATCAGGAGCGCGTCATTCGCAAGTCGAGT
>JAJDES010000224.1 GCA_029259675.1 Planctomycetota bacterium | reverse complement strand
GCGAGTTCGTCGGAGCGGACACAGGCTTCGGGTAGCGACGCAAGGGCAGTTTCGCCGTCGGCGGCGAGCATACACAACGAGTGCCTGAATTGCCTTTCGATGCCTTCGAGTTCAGTGTTCATCTCTGTCCAGCTAACGGTTTGGCTGATCAGCGGCGGTCGCGAAGTGGCCAACCGTCTGCATCAGCGGGTTAGGCAGCTCTTTAGGGAAGAGCCCAAACCAAGAGATGAGGGGTATCTTCCTCCCCGTCACCATCGTCGCAAGAAACACCGTCGAGTTCCTCCCAAGGAATCAGATCACTAGCAGCTACAGCTAGCTCTACGATCGGGCCGGGGTCAGGAACGAGAACTACTCGCGCCCCAAAAGGCAGGTTGTCGGAAGTGCACGGTGCGATTGAGAAGCGCAACTGTCCCGCCTGTTCGTCGCACCAGGCATAGAACGTCGCGGGCGAAACCCCTGCGTCGCGTGCGTGCCCCAGACTAATTGCCGACGCACTTGCGAGGAACTCCCGTATGGACTGGGAACGCACCCCGGTCACGACGGCAGTCCGCACATTCTCTGTCGCCGCAGTCGCCCCCCATTCAGGACGCTCAGATCGAAGCTCTTCGAGCAAGGTGGCAAGATGGTTCTCCATTCGCGATGTCTGTCTAACGCGGTTGCGGTTCAGCGGCGCCGCGGAGCGGCGTCCGCTGCAAGCGTGTGTTAGTCAGTCCAGCTATTCGCACGGGCCAACGTCCATGCCATCGTAGGATTGCAACCCGTGCGTCTCCGCGAAGTTGTAGAGTTCTGCGTTGAGCTCATAGAGGCTCTCAACCGTGTGGGCCTCCGATCTCTCGACATGCAGGAGAATCGTCTCCTGGTCGTCATCCTCGGGCGACGGCGTCAGTAAACCAACGACTGCGAAGCCCTTTTCTTCGAGATGAGGTGCTGCCGCGATCAGCTTCTCTTGGTCGGCATCGGCGAAGAAGTACCCCCAGACGCATTGCGCGTGGATATCCCACGGGTAGTCCTTGGCCCCGTCGAACATCTCTTGAATCTGATCTCGGGTGATCATGGCTGTCTAACGGTTGGGCCGATCAGCGGCCGGCCGAAGGCCGATCCGTTGCATCGCCTGGTTAGCCCGCTTCGGGCTCTGTGACTTCTGACCTAACGGAGTCACCGCACTTCTTGCACTTGCCTTCAATGTAAATTTTTCCATTCTCTTCGTACTCCTTAGGAGAGCTGAGCCCGAGGTCGGCGAGGTTGCATCGGTCACACCAAGTATTCTCCTGCATCCACTCGCGTTCGAACTCTGTGCGTGCAGTGAAGTCTCGGCTTGTCCGGGTCATGACTAGGTCTGGCTAACGCTGTTGGCCGTCAGGGGCGCGCGAAGAGCGTCCGTTGCATGGTTCTGTTAGATTCGTCGGATTCACGACTGATTAAAATGCGAAGCCCAAAAGGCTGCACGAGCGCATTCGACCCCTGCGGCTTCCATCGCGCTATGAATCCTGACGAGCGCGGATCTCATTGTCTCGCGATCCCTCGATTCCGCATCCATCTCCTCGGTAGCTCTACCTTGATTCCAAGGCTCGCGTGACAAGTGGACGTCCGCAATCGAGCCTGAGCCACCCCACCAATCTAGGGTAACCAGCACGCCCAGATCGACTCCGGATGAGATGTGCTGCAGCGTCTTGGCGGCTATGTCCGCGTGGCCGGTATTGCCGTATCTCCTAAGTAGACGTTCGACTGTCTTGATTGGCTCTAGTACGTCCACGATTATCGAAAGATACGGAACCGCGTTCTCGTTGGCTACCGCAGCACCACGGTTCAGCCGGTTAGCGGCGGCTCGACGGGTCGTTCGTCTGCATTGGGCTGTTGGGCGGCGATGCTTAGTTTTGATCACTCCTCATGATCTTGAATGGGGGCCGGCGGTCGGGCACCCCGTGCCCGAGCCGACATCAAAACGATAGCAAGAATACAGAATACCATGGTTAGCAGGCCACCAACGACGGCAGACTTTCGCAACCACATAACGGGACCATACGACTCGCCAAAGTTCCCGGACGGCTGGGGGCGAGTTGCCTCCGGCACAAGGAGTAGCTCCACAAAGAGTACGAGAGCAAAGGCAGCGATTCCCAGGACCTTAAGACAGGCGAGTAGACTCGACCTTGCTGTCTTCATGAATTCATCGTACGGAATGAAGGCAACCTCTTCCGGTTGGCCTTTACGCCGAAGGCTCTATGAAGAGTGAGGAGAATTGGGAGGAAGTTGTCCAGACTCGGTACCTTTTCGTGCATGCCAGTGTTAGTTGGCATCTCGTAAAGCGCTATTGCCGCCTCTGGCAAGCACAGAAATCGACACACCCAGAATGACGATCGTGAGGATGGTGAGGGAGACGACGCGCATTGAGAGCCCCGGATCCAGAGATGTGTCGTTCTGGATATTCGCTGCTTTAGTGGAAAGGACGTTGGCCTGATGGTAGAGGTACGCCGCGATCGCCATCAAGATTCCGGAAAGGATGCCGGCGCCCCCCTTCAATTTATTGCTAGGTGCATTCATTGTTTTGATCCGTCAGGAGTCCTTCTAACGCCTCGGGCGATCAGCTGCAGGGGAAAGTGGCGCAGCCATTGCTCTTGCAAAGGGTGTGACACTTTTGACTGTCAGCTGCATCCCATTGTCAGGCGGCAGCGCGCTCACCGCAATGCAACGAAGCTCGATCACGCTTCAGACCTCAGTTGTCGATCTATTGGTTCCACCGTCTAACCGCTCGCCCAATTGTCCTTAACTAATCGGTCTTCAATGATTATGCAGTACATGCCGTCCCAATTTCCCTGCCAGCGCCACCCCTCCTGAGCTCCAGGCGCGCTCGCCTCAATATAAGAGCGTGCTTCTTCAGCAGAAAGTGGTGCGCTGCAATGTGGGCAGCGCGGCGAAGCTGATGCAAGAAAGCGCCCGCCACATGAACATGGCTGCAATAGCGCTTCGGCCGTCGGATTGACGGGACCATGCACTTTGAATTCGACCGACTCCGGTATTCCCTCGTTCCACCCATCAAGGAGCGCCGTACTACCGCATTGATCGCAATACGCGAACGCCGAATCATTGAATCCGTTGTGGATCAACTGAAACGCGAAACTTTGATCACATGATTCACAAGTGCCGATGTTTTCGCGTGCCATTGGAATGCCGCCTAACGGTGATGCCGATCAGCGGCCGGCCGGAGGCCGGTCCGTCTGCATCGGCTTGTTAGGCATCTTACAACGGACGCCAATCCTTCACCCGTTCGTCTTCTGCCGTTGGTTGCCGCACGTGCTTCAAAGCGTCTCGCTCACATGCACCGATAGCCTCGAAGTTGCTCTGTGCCGTTCGAAGCGAAGGCTCGTTCGCACCGCCCGCAAGATTAGGGTCCTTCGCCTGCACTGGGTCGTCTTCCCAAAAGCAGATCGGACAAATCTCATAGGTGTCCCGCGTTCCCTCTGAAACCGTCCGATATCCGCAGCACGCGCACGGGTACGAACCAGAATCGGAACTTCGCATGCCTAACGGTTTGGGTGATCAGCGGCGTCGGCGAAGCCGACATCCGTCTGCATCGGATTGTTAGGCCTCGCCACGATAAACGACCGTCGTTTCGAACTCGAGTGGCTCATTGTTCGCGACGCCTTCTGATTCAAACTCAATCACTGCCACGCAGTTGACGAGGAATCGCACACCCGCCTTTTTCAGCGTGAACTGTTTGAGGTGCGTCCAGTTGTGTGCAGCACCCAGATAGATCGACGCCTCAACGCCATCGAGTTTCTCCATCGAAAGATCGACGCCATCGAGATCCGACGGGTCCGCAAGACCTAGCCTCGCCCATTCCACTACGAGCTCTGTCGACTCCGGCTGTTCGATGTAGTCCAGACCAGAGTCGAATGGCTGGAAGGGAATCAGAACCCTGTGAAACTGGGTCCGTTCAAGTCCGATGTTCTCGTTCTCGAACCAGTAGTGCTCGACGTGGCCAATCAGCGGTTTGGTCTTCCCCTGCAGGTTGATCGTGTCCATCTCCGTCGGCCTAACGTTCCTGCCGATCAGCGGCGGCCGAAGGCCGTCCGCTGCAGCGGCATGTTATCTGGAGCGCTCATTGACCAACAGCTGCCGCGGGAGTTGGCCCGCGGTGACGTCGAAGTTCTGAACGATGACATCAAAGGCATCGTTCTTGGTGACGTTCATGAGTTCGGCACTCCCAAGCTCACGCAGCGGGCCGCGAACAATGTCGTCAACTTCGAGGTCAACCGAACCGAGAACTTCGACGACCGTGAAGCTCCCATCGTCGCGAAGCTCGATGGCGACCATGCCCCGAACCGGATTGATCTTCCTAACAGTCCCTTCC
>JAJDES010000223.1 GCA_029259675.1 Planctomycetota bacterium | reverse complement strand
ATTCGCGCGTCTCTCGCGAGCGATATGAACAGTGCAGCCGGGAAGGGGTGCGCGTCTTCGAGCGCGCCATGCGGGCGGGTGTCAAGCCGCAAGCGGCGTTGGTGCTGGAGTCCTTCATGGAGAGTGAAGCTGCGCGCGATGTGCACTTGCAGCGCGAACTTCGCAGCTGCGATTGCGAGCTAGTCATCGCGCCCGAAGAGGTTTTCGGCAAGCTGACCCAAGGTCGTTCCTTGGGAGGCATCCTGGGATTGGCGCCCTTGCCCAAGCAGCCGAGTTTGAAGGCGATCTTCGCCGGCGCAACTGACCGGCAGCCGACCTTCTTGATTGGCGTGGAACTTGACGACCCCGGCAATATGGGCGCCATGGTGCGCACCGCCCACGCTTTGAATGCCTCGGCATTGCTATCCGCCGGTAGCACCGATCCCTTTCACCCCAAGGCGGTGCGCACATCCATGGGCAGCGTTTTTCGCTTGCCGATTTTGCAGTGGCTCAATTTCGCCGAGCTGGCACAGGAATTGAAATCCCATAGCGTCAAGCTATTCGCGGCTGTGACGAGCGGCGGCACGCCCATGGATCGCATGCAGCAAAACGCGACGCCCGCGGCCATGGTGATGGGTAGCGAAGCCTTTGGTTTGGGACCGGACGAATTGAAGTGGGTCGATGTGAAGGTCAGCATT
This sequence comes from Planctomycetota bacterium, assembly GCA_029259675.1. Classification (GTDB taxonomy): domain Bacteria; phylum Planctomycetota; class UBA1135; order UBA1135; genus JAJDES01. Next base: position 2,370 of record JAJDES010000223.1, on the reverse strand, counting down.
CCCATGAGCCCCGAAGTGGATTCGCTTTCGGTCAATGCTGCCGCTTCGATCCTCATGTACGAATTGGATCGCTTGCGCCGCAGCTAGCAACCTGTTGCAAGCGGCGCAAACGAACGCAGCGAGCCGGCTGCTGCGAGATATTCACAAAAGGGTGCGACGCATGAGACTTGTCGCCCCGGGGGCCTTACTCAGCGCGGGGATGCGCTTGCTCGTACACATCGCGCAAGCGCTCAATGGAAACGTGGGTATAGATTTGGGTCGTAACCAAGTGGGCGTGGCCCAGGAGCTCTTGAACGGAGCGCAAATCGCAACCGCGATCGAGCAAGTGCGTGGCGAAACTGTGCCGCAAGGTGTGCGGGGTGGCGTGCCTGGCAATGCCGGCCTTAGTCACTGCGGCCTGCACGATGCGACCCAAGGAGCGCGTTGTGAGTCGTCCGCCGCGCGCATTTAGAAAAACGGCGTCGCCGGCCTGGGCGCTGGCACGGGGCCGTTCGGGATCCTGCAAGTACTGCTCAAGGGCCCGTAGGGCGTAACTTCCGAGTGGCGCCAGGCGCTCCTTGCGTCCCTTGCCGCGCACCCGTGCCACGCTTTGATCGGCTTCGATATCGGAGCGGTTCAATCCGACGGTCTCGGATGCGCGCGTTCCAGCCGAATACATCAATTCAAACAGCGCTCGGTCGCGACGACCGCTGACGGTGGTCGTGTCCGGAGCGGCCAGCAAAGCATCGATTTCTTCCGGTCCCAAACAGCCGGGTAAGTTGCGCGCCCGTCGGGCTTGGCGCAAACCCGCAGCCGGATGGACTTCGATGCGGCCGCAATCGAGTAGGTGGTTGAATAGCGAGCGCACGGAGGAGAGAACGCGTTGGCGCGAACTCGAGGCCAGTCCCCTCTGATCCAAGTGCAGCAAGAAGCCGCGCAAAGCACGGGGCGTTACGGACTCGAAGCTGGGCAGCTCGCGCTCGGTTAGGAAGGCGCCAAACTCGCACAGGTCGCGTCTGTAGGCGCGCAATGTGTGTTCCGAAGCTCCGCGCGCCGCGCCCAATTCGCGCAAGTACTCTTCAATGCCCTGGGCCAGGGGTGCGGAAATGGGCGCATCATCCTCTTCGCTTTTTCCAGCGGAATTCGCTGCCTGACGCGGTGCTTGATCCGGCATGGAATCAGCATACATGCCGCAGCGAAGATGGCCGTCCGTGTTCACCCGGATACGGGCTGGATCCAATGCTTAGGTCCGAGAGTTGCCCGCAATCGGGAGTGCGCGGGTTGCGCCTAACGCTCGACCGGGACCTGATGCGGCGCGACAGTTTCGACGACGGCTTCCTTCTTAGGCGCCGGCAAACCCTGTTGGCGGGCATTCAGCTCGGCGCGCCAGCCGCTCAGCAAGACTTCCCTCGAAAGGGGATTGATTCCGAAAGTAAAGCCGGCTTCTTCCGAGCGGTCGAGCACGTCGAGTTGCTTTTTGGCGCTGCTCGCCTGGGCTTTCAAGTACTCGACGGTTTGCTGCACCAACTGGTTGGACTCGTCCAATTCGATGCGCATTTCAGCAAGATTGGCTTCGAGCTCCGCAATGCGCGAATCGACGTCATTGGAACCTTGCATCGGACCCGCGCCAGCCAAAAACAGCATGGGCAGGGCCACCAACCAACTTCTCTTTACTTCCATAGCTCCATTTCTATCGGGATCTGGGCCCATTCTCCGTAGCTGGATTTGGCTCTCTTGGGCAGAGACCTCAGGAGGCGATCCACAGGGCCGGAAAGCTCAGCCTGGGAAAGTCCATTTGAGCCGGGGGCGGCCCCAAAAGCGGTGATTTAGGCCGGGCTCTTGCCCAGCGGGACCGGCTTGTCCGTGGGGATCGGGGGCAAGCCCAGGGCCATGAGGATCGGCACGAGGAGCGCTATGGCTCCGACCCAATAGGGGCTGGCGCTGCCCAATTTCCAATACAGGATGCCACCGAGCACGGGCCCGATCGCGCGGCTGAGGGAACCCATGGAGCGCAACACGCCCTGGGAAAATCCTTGCTGATCTTCGGAGACGTAGCGCGATACCAGGGCACTGGTGCAGGGCATGACTAGGGCGCTGCCGGCGGCCGTGCAAAATAGTCCCAGGTAGAACGGTAGAAAACCTCCGTCGGCCGGTGCAAAACCGATTAGCAGAAAGCCGGGAAGGGTCAGGATCAGGCCCGCTATGGCTACTTTTTTCTCACCGAGTTTGGGTGCCAAGCGGCGCACGACACCGCCCTGGACCAAGGCGATGGTCAAGCCGATGAACACGAACATTTTGCCGTTGTCGGTGGGGTCGTAATCGAAGCGATCGGCGGCCAGGAATGTAAGCGTGAATTCCATGGCCCCGAAGGCCAGCAGGAAGAAAAAGTAG
>JAJDES010000222.1 GCA_029259675.1 Planctomycetota bacterium | reverse complement strand
AGTCGCTCGAAACTACGGAGCAAGAGCTTGTGCGACTGGCAAAGATGAAGAATGTGGAGGAGGGTATCGCCTCCATTTATCGTACGGTTCAGGGCATTACCGGGGATGACGCCCAGGGCGAGGCAAAGCGGGAGATGATGCAAGATCTCTTCGAGGCCAACCTCGCGCTGCGTGATCAGATTTCCGGATAGTTCTGAGGCACTGTTTCAGGAAACCAAAGTCCACACAACAAGAAATGAATCGGGTGAGACCGATTCGCGGTCCATCGCGACCTGTGCAATGAGTCGTGGAGCCACGCATCCACGCTGAGAGACACCTAGGGAAGACCCATGACCAAGAAAAACGAGACCCCCAAAAAAGTGCAGGAAGAAAACAAAGCAGAGGTCGCACAAAAGACCACTGAAACCAAGAGTGCCCCGGCCAAGTCCGAGTCCTCAAGCGAAAAAGAAGCCGGCGTGCTCTACCTTGGAATCGACCTCGGTACATCGCGTACTTCTGTTTCCGCCAGCAATGGTGTGCGCGAGACAGTGGCCTCGTATGTCGGCTACCCCAAGGACGTCGTCAGCCGCAAGCTGCTCAAAAAGGACGTGCTCTTCGGTAGCGAAGCCCAGGACAATCGCCTGTCGCTGGATTTCTTCCGCCCGCTCGAGCACGGTGTGCTCAAGTGCAGCGAAGGCAACAGCCAAGAGTCGGTTGAGGGCAACGTCAAGGCCGCCCGCGACTTGATCGGCGAAATCATTCGCCGCTCGCAACCGCGCAAGGACGAGCTGATCTACGCTGTGATCGGTGTGCCGGCCCAGGCTTCGATCAACAACAAAGAGGCCATCATCAAGGCCGCCCGCGAGAGCGTGGACTCGGTCATGCTCTGCTCCGAGCCCTTCTCGGTCGCCTACGGCCTGGACATGCTCGACGATGTGCTCGTGATCGACATCGGCGCCGGTACCACCGACCTGTGCCGGATGCACGGCACCATGCCGGAGGATTCCGACCAGATCACCATCACCCACGCCGGTGACTACGTGGACAACGAGCTCACGAAGCTCCTGAAGGAGACCTTCCCCGAAGCTCAGTTCACCGTGAACATGATCAAGGAAATCAAGGAGCGCTTCTCCAACGTTTCCGAGGACATGCCGCGCGTGAAAGTGGAACTGCCCGTTCAGGGCAAGCCCACCGAATTCGACCTGACCGACATCATGCGCAAGGCTTGCAACTCGATCGTGCCCGGCATTGTCGATGGTCTCGGCAAGCTCGTTGCGACCTTCGACCCGGAATTCCAGGAGCGCCTCAAGCAGCGCGTCCTGCTCGCCGGCGGCGGTAGCCAGATCAAGAACTTGGATCAGGCCATCGAAGCTTACATGCAGTCCGAGCTCGGCAGTGGCAAGGTGCTGCGCATTGAGGAAGCGATGTACGGCGGTGCCAACGGCGCGCTCAAGATCGCCCACGACATGCCCGGCGACTTCTGGGAAAAATTGAAGTAGTCCGGAAATTCAACAAGGCGGGGGGCCCGAACGCAAAGTTCGGGCCCCCCGCTTTCATTTTTGGAACAGCCGGCCGCCGGTCATTGGACTGACGAGGCCGTGCAGCGCGCATCACCTTGCGCCCAGGGCCCCAAAGCAAACCAAGCCCCCGAAAAGCCTGCACCTTGCGGCAAGCGCGATTATCGAAAGGCTAGGCCAGCGCGTCGTCCGCGACGTGGTAGATGGGGTCTTCCATCACGTTGACTTCGATCAGGCTGCCCGCCTTGCGCAGCAGCTTGCGGCAGTCGGCACTCAGGTGCCTGAGGTGCAACGTCTTGCCGAGTTTGAGGTATCGCTCCGCAAGCGAGTCGATGGCTTCAATTGCGGAATGATCGGAAACGCGCGCGTGCTCGAATTCCAGAATGACATTGTCGGGGTCGCTGTGCGGGTCAAACAGCTCGCCGAAACTCTTCGCAGAGCCGAAGAACAGCGGCCCGCGCAGGGAGTAGATTTTGGTTCCCGCTTCGTCCGTGCGACTGAAAACGTGGATGACCTTGGCGTGCTTCCAGGCGAAGACGAGAGCCGAGACGATTACGCCGACGAAGACAGCTACCGCCAGGTCGGTGGCGACCGTGACAGCAGAAACCAAGATCACGATGAACACGTCGGAAACGGGCACCTTGTTCATGATGTTCAGGCTGGACCAGGCAAAGGTGCCGACCACAACCATGAACATCACGCCCACCAGGGCGGCCACCGGCACGATCTCAATCACCGGGGAGGCCACTAGGACGAAGGCCAGCAGCACGACTGACGCCGTGATGCCGGAAAGCCTGCCGCGGCCGCCCGAGTTGATATTGATCATGCTCTGACCAATCATGGCGCAACCGCCCATGGCTCCGAAAAAGCCGCAAGTGATGTTCGCGGCTCCCTGGGCCACGCATTCCTTGTTGCCACGCCCACGGGTTTCCGTCAGTTCGTCCACGAGGGTCAAGGTCAGGAGTGATTCAATCAACCCGACGGCCGCCAAAATGATTCCGTAGGGCAACACAATGCGCAGTGTCTCCAAATTGAAAGGCACCGACGGTATGGAGAATGCCGGCCAGCTACCTTGCAGCGTGGCGCCGGCGTCTCCGGTCATGCTGCGCAGGTAATCGACAATGCTGGGGGAGTTGATGCCCAGGACCTTTACGGCCACGGTGATGATCACAATGGCCGCCAGCGAAGAGGGAATGGCGCGCGTCCATTTGGGCAGGAAGTGAATGATGCCCATGGTGGCTGCCACCAGGCCGAGCATGATGTAAAGCGGAGCGCCCGCCATCCATTGCATCTGACCCTCGGCGTCCACGGTTTTGAACTGACTCAGCTGGGCTAGGAAGATGACGATCGCAAGACCGTTCACGAAACCCAACATGACCGGATGGGGCACCATGCGGATGAACTTGCCCAGCCTCAGCAATCCCGCCAGGGCCTGCAGGACACCCATCAGGACCACAGCTGCGAACATGTATTCGATGCCGTGCTCGGCAACGAGGGCCACCAAGACGATTGCGATGGCCCCCGTGGCGCCCGAAATCATCCCGGGGCGTCCACCGAAAACGGCCGTTATCAGGCCGACGATGAAGGCCGCGTGCAGGCCCACCAGCGGGTCGACCCCGGCCACAAAAGCGAAGGCAACCGCTTCGGGGACTAGGGCGAGGGCTACGGTTAGTCCCGACAAAATATCGGTCCGCGAGCTGAATTTGGTTTTGCCGGTAAGTTCGAACACGTGGATCAATAGAGTTCAGAGTGGTCAAGCGAGCCGCGCAGGGTATCCGTGATTGGCGGCAATGCTTGGCTTATCTCCGATCTATTCTTCCGAAACTTTCGAACACCATTTTGCGATGGACAACTTGGGCAGCGGATCGAACTCCGACTCTGGACGCAAAGTGTCTCGAATTCGAACCGCGCACGTTTGATCGGAACGCGTGAACTTCGCGTCGGTGCCGGCCCGTCAAGTTGCGTGCTGGCAGCAACGCGACCGCTGCCGTTCGAGCTTCCAGCTGTCCCTTGGGCAGCTTCAAGTGATCGCGCTGAGCCCGCGATCGGAGCCGGCGACCTAACTCCATCTTCGAGCTTGCAAGCTCAGATTCTCGGCAGAGGCCAGGAATGAGGATGGGAACGGCGGACCGGGAGACTCCAAATGCACCGTCCGGAAGCCTTTCGGAAAGGAGAAAGCTTCGGAACGGAGCTGCCGAGCCGCAGGACTCAAAAAAAATCCAAAAGCGAGGGCGATGGTGCAACACTTTGGCCGAGCGCGGCATTTCCCAATGGAAAGGCCGAATCAACCCCGCCAGATGGATTCCAATCACCCCTCACAAATCACGCCCGAGCAGTTGCTCCTCAACACGCGTTGGGTGCGCAGGCTGGCCGTGCGCTTGGTGAGCGATCCGAATGTGGCGGATGATGTGGTCCAGCAAACTTGGCTCGCAGCCTTGGAGCGACCGTTGCGAGACTCGGGCAATGGGGCGGAACGGCGGGCGTGGCTGTCGCGCGTGTTGCGCAATTTTGTGCTGCAGCGCTCTCGCTCCGAAGCCAGGCGGGCCAATCGCGAACACCTGCGCGAATCGGACTCACTGCGCAGCTCGCTCGAATCGGAGCCCCATGGGAGCCATCCAACCGAACCGGACTTGATCGAGCAGGTGGACAGTCAGAGAGCGCTGGTGCAGGAGGCCTTGAATCTGCCCGAGCCCACTCGCAGCACTCTCCTATTGCGCTACTTCAAGGATCACTCTTCGGCCGAAATCGCTCGAATGCAAAATGTGCCGGCGGCAACGGTTCGCTCGCGCTTGAGCCGCGGGTTGGAAGAGCTGCGCCGGCGCATGTCGGATCGCTACGAAGGAGATGATTCAGCGTGGAGTGTCGCGCTGTTGACCGGGCTCGGACTCAAATCGTCAGTTGACGCAACCAGTTCGGTTTCGCCGGCTTGGTTTTCACCGGAGAAAGCAATCTTGCCGGGAGTTGCCGCAATGAAAGTTGGAATCGTTTTAACCGCAGCCTTAAGCGCACTGGCCCTGACCGCACTGGGAATTTCGATGCTGGGTGGTGAGCACGATGCGGATGCAGCTGAGGTGGCTGCGCCGCAATCGCAATCCCGTGGGCAGGCGCCGGCGATTGAAACGGAGCCCATTCCCGTGGCTCAAAGCTCAGATGTGCCAATTCGGGAAGCCATCATTGGCGAATCGGTTGCTGTCCAGGCACAGCTGGTCGATGACCAGGATGCAAGCTGGAATACGACGACCCTGGAACCCGCAAAAATTCTCGTTCGTTTCATCGATGCCGGTGGCAACTCCGTGTCCGGTGTTAGCTGGCAGGCGCGTGAATTGAGTTCGGGGAATTGGCGGCTGAGGGGGGAGGCGCTGAGTGCGGCGGACGGAGCGGCGCGCATGGAGTTGGAGCTGGAGGAAGCCACTGAAGATTGCCTGCTGCGCTACTCAGCGGCTGGATTTGTGCGCGGTGCCACAAAGACCAAGTTGCGTTCCGGCGAGGAAATCAACGTGGGTTCGATTGAGCTGACGCCGTCGGTTCAAATCGAAGGGCGAGTCGTGGACACGAGTGGCCAGCCCGTTGCCGGGGCCTCCGTTTTTGTTCGCGGGCCGGAATTGGGTTCCGCGCCAGAAGGTGAATTGCGCCGCGTCGGACC